>QHMQ01000125.1 GCA_003217835.1 Verrucomicrobiota bacterium | reverse complement strand
TTCCATTATAATCTTTCGTCTGGACGATCGGGCCTGATTTCAAAAACAAACCCGTGAGGGAGAGCGCTTCCTCGAGTGAGCCGCCGCCATTTTTCCGAAGATCGACAACCAATCCCGTGATGTTTTCTTTCTTTAATCGCTTGAGCAGGGCCAGCACATCGCGTGTCGTGCTTTTCTGGTGCCTGTCCATGTCCGCGTAAAAAGATGGGAGTGTAAGCCAACCGAGCTTTATCGGATCGCCGTTCTCATCCTTCTTGATAATGATGTCCGCGCGGGCCTCCTGATCTTTCAGCTTAATTTCATCGCGCACGAGCTCGATATTTTTGCGGCGGGACGGATCAGTCGCGTCTGACGGAATTACGAGGAGGCGCACATGTGTACTTTTTTTGCCGCGAATCATTTCCACGACTTTGTCCAAGCGCATCTCGCGAACATCGACATAGTCAGCCGAACCCTGCGCTACGGCGGTAATGCGGTCGCCTACTTTCAGCCGGGCATCCACTTGCGCGGGCCCGCCGGGAACAAGGCTCTCTATTTTCGCGTAGCCATCTTCAGTCCGAAGCATGGCACCGATCCCCACTAGGGAAAGGCCCATGTTAATGCTGAAATTCTTCATGTCGGCTTTGCTCAGATACTCGGAATGCGGGTCGTAGGTTTGGGCGAGTGCGTCGAGAAAAAGCTTCATTTGCTCGTCCTTATCCTGCTCGTGGACGTTACGGCCGAGACGATCGTAGCGGCGCGCGACCAGCTGTGGAGCGGGCTCGATGGGATGCTCGCTCAGGTGTTCCTGTAACAGCTCGTTTGTGATACGACCCCGCCAGAGCTGATCGGCTTCGGCTTGGTCCTTTGGCCAGGGGGATTTTTGCCGGCTGAGCTCGATGGTGGTGTCGCTTTTGAAATCAATCGGCTCCTTCAGCAGTTCCTTCACTTTCGCGACACGCTCATCCACGCGTTTCGCATAGAGATCGTAAATTTCGTAGGCGGGTTTTAGGGTCCCGAGAAGAACGTCACCAGCGATTGAGCTTCCATATTTCGCATTGAGCGTGTCGACGTCTTGCTGGGTAAAAAAGAGGTGACTGTAATCGAGCAGCTCTAGATAAGTCTGAAGGAATTTTTTGGAAAGCTCCTCGTTTAGCTTTTGACGAGTGTAATGGCCCTCCTGCAAAAGGTTCCCCACCGAGACTGCTATCGTTTCCTTCGATGTCGCTACGGCTGGCGGCGCCGCGATCGCGGATGCGAAAAGAATGGCGCAACACGCTAGTGACCGTTGTAAAGATGATTTCATCGGCGAAAAGGGTTTCTCACCTTGGCAGACTTCAGAGCGAAACGCAAGATATGGAGTCAAAATCGACATGTAGGATGTAAGACACTTGACCGGCATGAACATTCAAAATGCAGAAAATCCAGTTATCGTCGCGCCGAAGCTTTCCCGAACTGACCGGACGGTCCACCCAGAATATATTTCGGCAGCCGCGGCGGTACTGGCTGGGTTCGACGACTCGGTTACAGTGATGCTCGATGAGGTACGAGACCTTTTGCGGTGGCATTTTCGAAACGAATTGCTATCTGCTTGAAGCCCCCGAGGGCTGGATTCTGTTCGACGCGCCTGACGGCGCTTGCGATTGGGTCGGGTCGCGCGGTGTCGATCTAAAACTTCTCCTGCTGACACATGGCCATTTCGACCACATCCCCGACGTGGCCAAAATCAAACGCCGCTTTGGTTGCCCAATCGGCTGTCATCCGCAAACCGCGCCAATGATCTCCGATCCAGAATTCTTTCGCAGCTTCGGATTTGAATTGGAGATTGAACCGGTTCAGCCCGAGTTTTTCATCGAAGAGACGCCGGCGGAGAGATTTCTCGGTTTGGAAATGCAAGTGCTTGAAGTTCCGGGACATTGTCCCGGCAGTCTTTCCTTCTTCTCGCGCAAGGACCAATTGCTGATCGGCGGCGACGTCCTCTTTGCCGGTGGCGTTGGTCGATGGGATTTGCCGGGTGGCGATGCCGATCTTTTGTTTGATGGAATTAGAAAAAAATTATTTCCGCTCGGCGACAACGTGACGGTCCTTCCCGGACACGGGCCGCCGACAAAAATTGGAACAGAACGCCTAACCAATCCGTTTGTTGCTAAAATATAGCATATAGCGACGGATCGTCGGCTGCCCGTCGCACCTACTTGCGAGCTGACTCAATCAGCGCGCGATTAAGTTCCTCGAGTTTCCCGATCTCCCTTACTATTGCGGCCAACGATGTCATCGCAGCAGGCACATGTTTCAGAAAATGCTTATGGCCCTTCACGAGCCCAAGAAAACCGTAGGCGCCGAGCGCCTGCATGAGGCGTTGCATCGCACACGATCGCAAGATGTCGTCGAACTCGCCGTCAATTATCCTCCCATTTGCCGCCTGTTTTTCCCTGTAGTAGCAAATCAATTCGTCTCTCTCCGCCTTGGAAAGATCGACATACGGATCAAAGAGCAACGACGCCAGATCGTATTCCGGCAAACCCGGGCGCATGCCTTGGAAATCGATTAGGTACGCCAGGCTGTTGCGGATAATAATATTTTGCGATTGAAAATCGCGATGCACCAAAACTCTCGGCAAGCGCGCCAGCCGTTCCGCGATTTTGCGTAAAGGAGGTAGCGCTGCGAGTTCGCGCCATTGCGCTTTGTTTATGCCAAAATAGCGGCCGAGACAGTTTTCGAAAAAGTAGTTCTGCTCCCAACCGTAAAGCTCAGCGTTGAATTCGGCGGGCAAATGCTCTTTCATTTCGACGCAGATCGACTCCGGCAAAGCATGAAGTGTCGCGATTTGATCGAGCGCCGATTCGTAGAACGCGCGGCGGACAAGCCAGCCTTCGTGGCGATAACTGTAGAGATCGCTTTCGCCCAAATCTTCGATCCAGATGAGACCTTCCGCCGGATCGTGAAAATAAATCCTCGGTACGCGAACGTCATGCGCATCGAGAAAGTCGGCGATCTGGACGTAATGCCGGTTTTCTTCGCGCTCCAAATTGTATTTCACCAGGATCAGCGTCTGATCTGGCGAGCAATGGATGCGATAAAACCTCCGATCCGATCCGCCCTTGTTAATCGGCGCGATCTTTATTTCCGCGACATCGAAACGCGGGAAATGCATCCGGGTTCGTCGAACGAGCAGATCGGTTCTCATAATTTAGATGACTAGATGTCGATGTCGCGATGGATGCCGTTGACCTTTTGGTTGGCGCGGACAATACAACCGCGGAGGTGACTTTTGGAAGCAATTTGTGCACCGGGCCACAAAATTGTGTCTTCCAAGATCGCCTCCGCTCCCACGCGGCAATCTCGCCCCACGACTGTGCAGCCACGTAATTGCGCAGTTCGATCGACAATCGCACTGGCAGCGACCCGCTCGGGCCAAGCAGATGTTTTCAGGTAATGGGGTTTCCAATGTTCTTCAGAGATCATCAGATGCACTTCGAGATATTCGGTGCGCGAACCAATGTTGAACCACTTGCCGTCATTGAGAACAACCCCGCCAATCTTGCCGCCGGCACCGATCCAATCGGCGATGATCGGAATGAAAGAAATTCTTCGATTCGGTGGGATCCGCTCGAAAATCTCCGGGTTCCAAACCGCGATGTTGGCGAAGTCATAATTTCCGGTGATGCCATATCTGTTCGAGATATCGACCACCCGGCCATTGCGAAAAGCGACCGCCGCGGCAAGACCGGTATCACGCAACGCTAGCGTGACGTCGTTTCCGGAGCGGAAATGCTCGTCAATCAACGGTTGCAGATCGATATCCGTGAGGATGTCGCTGCTGTAAGTGATGAACGGCTTCGCCCCGAAATCGACTTCGACATTCTTGATGCCGCCGCCGGTCTCGAGCAGAACGGGCTCGTTCACGAGCTTGATGGCATGACCTTCGTAGTCGTTCTGTGGGAAAAAGCGCTGAAAGAAGTCCGGCAACTTATGCGTGTTGATGATGGAAGACTTCACGCCGATGTCGATCAAATGATCGAGCGCGAAAGTAATTAGCGGCTTCTGAAAAATCGGCACCAGCGGCTTGGGCAAATCATCAGTTAACGGTCGCAGCCGCTTGCCAAGCCCGGCGCCGAGCACGAATGCCTGCGCGATCGTAGTCATCAGCGGCTTGTGCTCCCCGGACGGTCTGTTAAAAATCGCCCCATGGCGGAAGAAACCGTTTGGCGCGGCACATCATCGCAATGGAAAAACTTTGGCGTGTACATTCTATGCGCGCTCTTTTGTTGGCTGATCGTGCCGATCTTTATTGCTCTAGCGCGATATCTCCAAACGAAAAATAAAGTTTATGCGCTGACGACCGAGCGGCTGAAGATCACCGAAGGCGTTTTCAACAAAGTCACGGACACGCTCGAGTTGTATCGGGTCAAGGACATCGAGACGCGGCAGCCATTTGTTTATCGCACGTTCGGTGTGGAGAATGTGCAATTGAATACTTCGGATGCTTCATCGCCATTATTTTTATTCAAGCCATTCCGTGCATGATCGGGCTTGGGGACAAGATTCGGGCTCAGGTGGAAGCGATTCGGATGCAAAAACGAGTGCGCGAAATCGACGTCGAGTAACAGGCTGTATCTTAGCGAACGGATCCGAGGCTACCTCGGAGTAGGAATTTCCAACGAATCGGTAACGCGAATCTTCTTTACGACGAGTTCGTCGATTTCCATCCGCTTGATTTTGGAGCGGCCAATCGCGAGCCGGCCGATCGCAACCGCGCCCAGAGCCAGCGCTCCGATAGCCAGAGCGCCGACAGCTAAAACGCAGATCGCTTGCGCTCCGACGGCCAACGCACGACTACCGACTGGTCCAAGATCGCTTGCCGCCTTGTCGATCTTATCAGTTGTCATCGACTCACTAATTCGGCTTGCTCGGTGTCGACGAGAGAGATGATCTCGTTTGCATGCCAATTTTTACGGCGGCTGCACCCTAACGTTTTAAATAGAGTGTGCGCGTCCCGAAATCGATGATGCCGTGATGCCGGTTGAGGATTTCGCCGCCGAGGAGACCAGCAACGGGCGGCGAACCGCGCAATAGTCCGTCGTGAATCAGTCCTTCCAAATCGACGACGCCCACTTCCTTGCCGACGATGTCGACAGAGCCGACGGACAACTTGCGAATACGCGCCACTCGTACGCCGCGTTCTTTCAGATTCACTGCGGAGGAACTGAATGGTGTCTCGCGCGTCGCAATCCGCATCCGCTGAACGAAGGAGCGATGCAATAGCGTGGCAAAGGATCCGGTATCGATCATAAGCTTGGCAGCGGCGCCATTGATGGAGCCGTTGACATACAAATTGAAACCATCGCTGACTTGAATAGGTACGGCGCGCAATCCGCGGCGATCGAAACCGGGCGCGCTGCCAGCAACGTCCGGATCCGTTTTCAGGATGAGCAGCTGTCGTTGACAATCCAATACCGCTCTGGTCGGGAAAAGAATATCAGCTCCGATAATTCCATCGATTTCCTGCTCGTGAAGCAATTGCGCGGCCCGAGTGGAGCCCTCAAGATCGACCGTGACCACCGGTTCATCCACGAGACTTAGCACGCCGAGCCGCAGCTCACGGGCGATGGCCACGTTATTGAAAGCGCCATTAATTTGGATGCGCGCGGGCAGGGTGGATTTGGCCGAAATTGGGGTGAGCCGAAAATGCTCGCGACGATGCAAAGCGATCGCGCTCACCGGCGCACCGCTATCGACGCCGAGCCACGCTGGTCTGCCATTGATATAAGCGCGAACGAGCAAATGATTTTGTCGCGAACGTATCAGCGGCAGGGCTTCAAATTGCGGCAGCTTGGAGCGTCGATCCTCGCTGGTTGGCCGGGTGGTTCCGAAGATTGGAGAAGCAAGCAGCAGTCCGGCGAGAAAGATCGAAACCGTTCTTCGCGCTAAAGGGACAAGATTTGCTGCGGACATGGGCGCGAGAATAGCACGCTTTGACGCAATCCGAAAACGGTGGGCTTCTAGTCGGAGTTAAAGGCCGTCGCCGTCCTATTTTTTTCTGAACCTAATCAAGACGTTGGAATTGCGCGCCAGCCGCGCAAGGGTTAAAAGACGGACTATTCATGAACCCACTTACCCGTTACATCGTCGTTTCATTTCTGTTCGCAACAGCTGGACTGCTCGCCCTTCCGGCAAATGCGCAAGACATTGTTGTTGGCGAGTTCGCATCGCTCACCGGGAGTGAAGCGACCTTCGGAATCAACTCGAGTAACGGTGTCGAGCTGGCCAAAGAGGAAATTAATAACGCTGGCGGATTGCTTGGTGGACGCAAGATCAAGATAATCATGGAGGACGACCAATCCAAACCTGGTCAACCTTCGGCCGCGGTAAAAAAATTAGTCGCCAGCGACAGAGCGATTGCGATCCTGGGCGAAATCGCGAGCTCGCGTTCGCTCGAAGCCGCGCCGATTTGCCAGAATGCGAAAATCCCGATGGTTTCGCCGGGATCGACGAATCCCTCCGTCACTGAAAAAGGGGATTACATCTTTCGCGTCTGCTTCATCGACCCGTTCCAGGGGACGGTGATGGCAAAATTCGCACTCGATAATTTGCATAAGAAAAAGATCGCCATTTTGCAAGATGTGAAGAGCGATTACTCCAAAGGCCTCGCCCAGTTTTTCAAGGAATACTTTACGAGCCACGGCGGACAAATTGTGGCCGACTTATCTTACACTGGCGGAGGCACCGACAAGGATTTTCGCGCACAGCTCACCAAAATCAAAGTGGCGCAGCCGGACGCAATTTTCGTTCCCGGCTACTACACTGAAGCTGGATTGATTGCGAGACAGGCTCGTTCGTTAGGCATTAAAGTCCCGCTGCTCGGCGGTGACGGCTGGGATTCGCCGAAATTGACCGAGATTGGCGGTAGCGCGTTGGACGGCTGTTATTTTTCGACCCATTTCTCGGTGCAGGATCAAAACCCAAAAGTGCAGGATTTCGTGAAAAAATATCAGGCCAAATTTCGCACCCTGCCTGATGGAATGGCGCCATTGGGCTATGACGCCATGATGATTCTCGGGCAAGCGATTAACACGGCCGGTTCGACTGATGGAACGAAGATTCGTGACGCGCTCACAAACGTGAAGGATTATCCTGGAGTTACCGGCAACATTACGATCGACGAAAAGCGAAATGCAAAAAAAGCCGCTGTGGTTCTTGAGGTGAAGGGAAGCCAAGCCAACTTCGTCACAACCGTTCCGCCGTAATTTCTGTCATTCCGAGCGCAGGCGAGGAATCTCTCACTATTTGAGGTAAAAACGGTCTCCTCGTAGCTGCCGGCGGAATGGACGATAAGAAATTCCTCGACTACGCTGCGAACCGCTCGGGATGACAAGCACCGAATTTTTCCAGCAACTGATTAACGGGCTCTCGTTGGGCGCGTTCTATGCGCTGATCGCGCTGGGTTACACGATGGTTTACGGTGTCTTGCGCTTTATCAACTTCGCACATGGCGATGTTTTCATGATCGGCGCTTTTTGCGGTTACTACCTGAGCCCGCGGCTGCTGCCGCATTTTACCGGAGGGCTCACGCCGCTCGGACCGGTCGCAGTGTTGATTCTAACCATGCTGATTTGCGCCCTGCTTGGCGTCACGATCGAGAAACTCGCCTATCGTCCGTTGCGTCAACGACCAAAACTTACCGTGCTCATTACTGCAATTGGCGTCTCATTATTTCTCGAATACGGAGGCCAGTTTGTTTTCGGCGCTGATCCAAAATCATTTCCAGAATTGATGCCGGACCGCGCCATCGCGGGAACCGGCGCGCTGACCATCACGACGACCCAACTCGCGGCGTTTATCGTCACCATTTGTTTGCTCGTCGCGCTTACGTTCATCGTTAAGCGGACGAGACTCGGAATGGCTATGCGCGCGCTCTCCAACAACCCCACCGCAGCCGCACTCATGGGTGTAAACATCGATGTCGTGATTTCATTCACCTTTGCTCAGCTATCCATCGATCGATCCGCTTATGGGTCTTCTCCCAGGGATCAAGGCATTCGTTGCGGCTGTTCTCGGCGGCATCGGAAACATTCCGGGCGCCGCCGTTGGCGGAATTATTCTCGGCGTTGTGGAGACATTTGTCGGTGGCTCGGCTTTTTCAACCTATCGCGACGCGATCGCATTCTCGCTTTTAATCGTGATTTTGCTTTTCCGTCCAGCCGGAATTTTCGGACGTGCGCATAGTGAGAAAGTTTAAATCGGGCGCGTAGTCGGCCCGAATGCAGCAATGAAATATCGCCACATCAAAAAATGGATACTGCTCGCCGCCATTATCCTGAGCGGCATCGTGTCGCACTTTTCCGGGGGGATCAATTCATATTATCTGCAAATCATCATCTTCATCGGCATCAACATCACGCTCGCTGTCGGTCTCAATCTCATCAATGGATATACGGGGCAGTTTTCGCTCGGTCACGCCGGATTCATGGCCATCGGTGCATACGTCGCGGCGTATCTCTCTACCGAACATAGTGCTGGCCTGTTCCGGGCGCTCGGCGGCCCAAATTTTTTTAGCATTACGTTGCTTTTCATAAGCGTGTTGATCGCTGGCGGGCTTGCCGCCGCCGCCGCCGGCCTGATTGTCGGCGTTCCCTCGTTGCGATTGAAGGGCGATTACCTTGCAATCGTTACCCTTGGCTTCGGCGAAATCATTCGAGTCGTGATCCAAAATACCGATGCCGTCGGCGGACCGCGTGGCTACAGCGGGATCGCGAATTACACGACTCTGTTTTGGACGTATTCGGTAGCGGCGATCACGATCTACGTCGTTGTGAGTTTGATCGACTCCACTTACGGTCGGGGATTTCTTACGGTGCGGGATGACGAGGTTGCATCTGAAGCCGTTGGAATTAGTACGACGCGCTACAAAGTCACCGCCTTTGTGCTTGGCGCGTTTTTTGCAGGCGTTGCCGGCGGACTTTATGCGCACAGCACGACTTACATCAATCCGAGTGGTTTTGATTTCCAACGGTCGATCGAGATTGTCGTCATGGTAATCCTCGGTGGCATGGGCAGCACCGCCGGCGTGGCTTTCGCCGCTATTCTTTTGACGCTCTTGCTCGAGTATTTGCGTTTCGTCTCCGGCTACCAATGGCTTCCCGAAATCATTCGGCGCATTGCGGCGAATCGCGTCATCATTTATTCGCTCGTGTTGATCGCCCTCATGTTGTTGCGTCCGCAAGGACTTTTCGGCCGGTTGCCGCGAAGAGGAATTCCAATTGGCGGGGCGACGAAACGAGCGAAATTACCGGCCCTCTCCGCTTAGATCCACATGCCGTCTCCGCTCCTCGACCTTCGGCAATGCACTATCAGGTTCGGTGGCCTCACCGCCGTGTCGGCATTTGATCTGCAAATTGGCGCGGACGAGCTCATCGGCCTGATTGGCCCGAACGGGGCGGGGAAAACTACTATCTTTAACGTTGTCACCGGGGTTTATCGGCCGACAAGTGGGACAATTATTTTCGAGAATAAGCCGATCGCTGGTCTCAGGCCAAATACGATCGCCCGGCGCGGTGTTGCGCGCACTTTTCAAAATATTCGTTTGTTTCCCACGCTGACCGTATTCGACAATGTGCGTGCGGGATTCAATTTGCGCTTGCGTCACGGCCTCGCGCACGCGCTTTGGCGGATGGGCACATTTTACCGCGAAGAAAACGAGGTCGCGCGTCAGGTGGACGAGCTTTTGGAGATCTTTGACCTTGGCAAATTTCGCGATGCCCTTTGCGGAAGTCTCTCCTACGGGGATCAGCGGCGCTTGGAAATTGTGCGCGCACTCGCGACGCGGCCAAAGCTTTTGCTGCTGGATGAGCCCGCTGCGGGGATGAACCCACGAGAAAAAGAAATTTCAGATCGCCGTCCTACTGGTCGAGCACGACATGAGAGTAGTCATGGGAATTTGTCAGCGCGTAACCGTACTGGATTATGGAATCAAAATCGCGGAGGGAACCCCGGCGCAAGTGCAGGCGAATCCGAAGGTCATCGAAGCATATCTGGGAGAAGAAACGAAGAAAGCGTAAGGTCGACATGTTTTGGATTCTCGTAATGCCGGACGGAGCGCAGCGAACTCGAAGATCTCACAATTCAGAATCATTTAACTTCTGGTCACACCAAACATGCTTGAGTTAAGCAATCTCGCAGTTAACTACGGATCGATTATTGCACTGCACGACGTGTCCCTGAAAGTTGAAAAAGGCGCAATCGTAACTTTGATCGGCGCAAACGGCGCCGGGAAATCGACAACGCTGCGCACAGTTTCCGGCCTGCTCAAGGCGCGCCACGGAAATATTCGTTACGAAGGCGAAGAGATTGGCAATCTTCCGCCGCATCGGATCGTCGAACGCGGCATTTCGCAGGTGCCGGAGGGTCGGATGATCTTCGCCAATCTCACCGTGCGCGAAAATCTACTAATGGGCGCCTACCTTCGCAAAGATCGACACAAACTCAGCGCGGAATTCGATTTTGTTTTTGAAATCTTCCCGCGATTGAAAGAAAGATCGCGCCAAGTCGCAGGTACACTGTCCGGAGGTGAGCAACAAATGCTGGCGATCAGCCGTGCGCTCATGAGCAGGCCGCGTTGTTTAATGCTGGACGAACCATCCCTCGGGATCGCCCCGATTCTTACAAAAACGATTTTCGAAAAGATCGTCGAGATCAATCAGTCGTTGGGCATCACCATTCTGCTGGTTGAGCAAAACGCGAACCTCGCGCTGGAAATCTCGCATTACGGTTACGTCCTCGAAACCGGTCGAATTCTCCTGCATGACCGTTCCAGCGCCTTGCGCGCGAACGAGCGCGTGAAAAGCGCGTACTTAGGAGGCCGCTGAGGCCCAACTACTTTCGCCAAATCCACCGCGCGGGCTGGCCGAGCCGGAACTGAGAATCGATTCCGCGCGTCTGCGTAGCGTCTCGTAGTCGGCCTGATTCAGAAACGCCCGCCAAGCGACCGCGGTGTTTAATAACGAAAGGTCCATCGCGCGAAGAATTGTCTGCTCTTCCAGGCTCAGTAACTCGCGCTCTTTCTCATTCAAAGCGCGCTTCTGGAACTGAGAAATAATTTCCGTCAAGGCGGCGCCATTCGACACCCGAAATAAATCAAGGAGCTGTTGAAAACTGAGATGAAGTGGGATCGTAGCGACATCGATATCTATATCTATATCGGTCGCCACGTTGTCAGGCGGCATCGTTACTTCGTCGGAGACTGCGACGGAATTCCAAACGTCTTCAGGCTGATAATATCCGATCTCAACACGATAAACGCCGCGCGGCTGTGAAACCGGCAGGTAGGAATTCCCAGCCATCGGTTCGACCGCAGCGCTCGTCTCCTGTGCCCCGTCAACCGTGTAAACGCGCAAGTGGACTTGCCGGTCCACGGGCATCGCTTGAGCGAAGATGGTTGACCAATCGATGCTCCAATAGGTGAAGATGGTCTGTGGATCGCGGGCGATGGCGAATAAAATCGGCGCGGCAAAAGCTCGCGGGAGCTCGACCATATCACCCAAATCGTCGTCCTCTCTTTTGGCCACCTTTGTCGGGCGTATGACCGGTCCATTGGAAATGCGGAAGCCATCCGTCATAGATTTGCTCTTACTTGGTTTGCGACTCTTGATAGCCATGTGGGGATTCTCTCCTAGTTTGATCCAAATTAGCGAAAGCGAAAACTGAAACTCGCGCTTAGGGAGCAAGTTTGATTATCGTAGCGTGAAACCATATATCATTTTTAATCCGATCGCGGGGTCGATTGTTAATCGAAGCCGTCTTCTAAAACAGCTTCGCCGACTCAATCCGAGGAAACTGCGTCTAACGCAACGTGCAGGCGAGGCAGAAACTTACGCGCGCGACGCGATTCGTGCCGGATGTGATTACGTTATTGCGGCGGGCGGCGATGGGACGTTGAATGAAGTCATTAATGGAATTGCGACGCCCCATCGCACGCGAGGGGTTTGCGTGGGCCTTGTGCCACTCGGCACGGCAAATGATTTTGCGCGATCAATTGGATTGCCTGCAAGCGTCGAGGACAACATCGATATCCTGCGCGCCAAACAAACAGATCCGATTGATCTCGTCCGCGTGACGAGTGACCGCACGCGTTACTTCGTGAACGTGTCTGCCGGGGGCTTCAGCGGTCTCGTCGATGAGAAATTGACGCCCGAAATTAAATCCACCTGGGGGCCGCTCGCTTATCTGCGCAGCGCTGCGGCAGCTCTGCCGGAATTGCACGCATACCAGACGAGCATCGTTTTCGATGATGTGGAGAGATTAATGATCGAGCTTTACAACGTCGTCGTTGCGAACGGGCAATTTGTTGCCGGCGGATTGCCAATCGCCCGTCAGGCCGATCTTCGCGACGGATTACTCGATGTTGTACTCGTCCCCAAACGTCCACCAGCGAAAATGGTGTTGCTGGCCGCTGAAATGCTCTTAGGCAATCATCTCTCCAGTAATGCGGTTATTTTTCGACGCGCAAAAAAGATCTCGGTGCGTTCGCAGCCCGGAATGTGGTTCAATGTCGATGGTGAACTGGTCGGAAATGAGCCGGCCATTTTTCAAATCGTTCCCCGCGGATTAGAATTTGTGATCAGCAAACGATGAACGTCAAGATCATCGATATCGATCAATTGGCGGAGCGGGCAAGAGAGTTGCGCGGGGCTAGGAAAAGACTGGTCGCCACGAACGGATGTTTTGATTTGCTGCATGTGGGTCATGTGCGCTATTTGCAAGCCGCGCGTGCGCTGGGTGACGCTTTGGCAATCGGCTTGAATGGTGATCAATCAGTTCGAGAACTGAAAGGAGCCGGGCGTCCGGTGAACAACGAAAGTGACCGCGCGGAAATGCTTGCTGCACTCAAGTGCGTCGATTTCGTCACGATTTTTCCCGAAATGCGCGCGACCCGATTCATCGAAGCGGCGAGACCAGCCATTTATGCCAAGGGTGGGGATTACACTTCCGAAACGCTGGATGCTGAAGAACAGGCCGTAATGCGGGAAATCGGAGTAGAGGTCCGCATCCTCCCATTTGTGCATGGGCATTCGACCTCCGATTTGCTGGAAAAACTGCGAAAGATCATTAAATGAAAGATGTTCCGCTCGGCATTCTCGGATCAGGCAAGGGAACGAACTGCCGCGCGATCCTTGAGAGCAATAGGAGCGGCGTTCTCGCAGCCGAGGTCCGCGTTGTCATCTCAGATGTGTTCGACGCGCCGATCCTCGACATCGCGCGGGAATTTTCGATTCCCAACGCCTATTTGCCGCCCGGTAGGTTCCACACGCGACTGGAGCCGCAAGCCGAAGTCGATCTTGTGCGAATGTTTCGTGATGCCGGCGTCCAACTTGTAATTCTGGCCGGCTTCATGCGGGTTCTCAAGTCGCCGATGCTCGCCGCGTTTTCGCGTCGAATTTTAAATATTCATCCATCGCTTCTGCCTAAATTTCCCGGGCTCGAGGCGTGGAAACAGGCACTTGTCGCTGGCGAAACAGTGACCGGCTGCACCGTCCACTACGTCGATGAAAAAATCGATCATGGAGATATCATTGCGCAACGCGAAGTGCCGATTCTGCCTAACGACACACCAGAAGGCCTCCATGCTCGAATTCAGATTGCAGAGCACGAGTTATATCCAGCCGCCATTAATGAGGTCTGCCGCAAGTTACCTGACTAGTTAGATTTGCTCCGCTTTCTGATCGCGCTCGAGTAATTCCTGCATCGCCCGAATTGGCACTTTCCCCTCGTAAAGCAAACCGTTGACCTGATCGATAATCGGCGTCTCGATGTTGAGTCTGCGCGCGCATTCGTGAGCGCTTTTTGTCGTTGGAATTCCTTCGGCCACCATTTGCATTGATGAAGCGATTTGCTTTAGCGTTTGCCCGCGACCGAGCTGCTCGCCGACGCGCCGATTACGGCTGTGCTCGCTAAAGCAGGTCGCGATCAAATCGCCAGCGCCGCTCAGTCCATAGAAAGTTTTTAAGTTTCCGCCCATCGCCGTGCCGAGCCGAATCATCTCGGCGAGCGAGCGCGTGACCAGCGCTGCCTTCGTATTATCACCTAAACCAAGCCCATCGCTCGCGCCAGCCGCGATCGCGAAGACATTTTTCAAGGCGCCACCCAATTCAATACTGGTGACGTCGTCACTCGTGTAAATGCGGAAACGCGAACTGCCAAGAGAGTCTTGCAAATTCGCGGCGCACTTAAGGTCTCGGCAGCCTATTACAGTCGCAGTAGGCAGACCGCGAACTACTTCAGCTGCAAGGTTTGGTCCCGACAACACCGCGAGTTCATGCCGCGGAAAAATGTCATTCAAAATTTGGCTCATCCGCATTCCGCTGCCGTGCTCAATTCCTTTTGTGCAACTGAGCAACATGGTGCGCCCCTCGCGGATTACTTCCCGTAAACGCATGGCAATTCCGCGCAGAGCGGTCGATGGCGTGACAAATACGACGAGGTTTGCCTCGGCGCAGTCGCGCAGCTCATGCGTAACATTTACTGAATCAGGTAATTGTAACCCTGGAATGTAATCGCTGTTCTCACGCGTTCTTTGCACGCGCTCGACCCGATCTGTGCTGTTTCCCCAAAGACAAATTCGTCGCCCATGTTTCGCCCACAACCACGCCAAGGCGGTTCCCCAGCTCCCGGCGCCCAAGATTGCTATTTTGTCGATCTTCACTTCCGCTTGAACCGCGGTTCGGTCCCTCGCACCAACCGGCAAAGATTCGAGCGATGCCGAAAAATTACAAGCGCGGCTAGCCCAATGGAAAAGTACAGAAGAGCTGCCTCGCCCGTTTGTTTTAGAGGCATCAGGATCAAAATGCTGATTGGCACCGCCAGTGTGGCGGTCATCGAGGCAACTGAAACGTAGCGTGTCACTTGGAACGTGATGACCCAGACCGCGACCCCGATTAAGGCCACAAAAGGCATCAGTCCAAAAAGCCCCCCCATCGAAGTCGCGACCCCTTTGCCTCCTTTAAAGCTCAACCACACCGGAAAGGAGTGTCCGATCACGCAGGAAATAGCCGCGATGATCCCGATTAGCTCAGTCGGAACCGATAGTGGCTGCGCACGCTTTTCTATCAAAATCGACAGACTAACTGCTATCAAGCCCTTCAGGAAATCGACGATGAAAACCGGATAGCCGTAACGCTTTCCGAGAACCCGCATTACATTCGTCGCGCCAATGTTGCCGCTGCCAGCGTGGCGAATGTCAATCCCTGCCACACGGCCGGCGAGATAGCCGGCAGGGATCGACCCGAGCAGGTAGCTGACGAGCGCGACAGTAGCAAAAATAAGCATTGCTAAGCGTTGGAGCTAACGGCCTTTTGATCCTTGTCACGAAAAATCGCGACATCATTAGCACTAGGTTGGCATTGCAAGGGATTCTTGGTAAGCCAGATAGATATTATTGCAATGTCAGCTGGGGTTATGCCGCTAATGCGGGCCGCCTGACCCAGCGAGACAGGTCGAACAGCTGTTAACTTCTGTCGGGTCTCGGAACGTAAGCCGACTATTTTTCCATAGTCCAGTCCCTCAGGTATGGGCTGCAAGTTTCGGCTGGCTACTCTTCGATTCTGCTCAGCTTGTCGATTGACATATCCTTCATACTTCACGTCCGTCCCAACCGTTTCCCAAATTTCGGCTGGTGCCACGGTCCGGATTTCCTCTGGTAAATTCGGAATGCCAAAATCCGGCCGCTTCAATAGTTGGCACAGGGGGACGCCACCGAGCTTCGTGTCGATTGCCAGTTGTCGAACACAGCCGAGAAGCTCCAGTTTCTGCTGAAAGTGTGCCCAGCGGTCCTTTGAGATGAGGCCTGCGTCAAATGCCAGTTTGGTCAATCTTTGATCGGCATTATCATGCCGAAGAAACAAGCGATCTTCGGCTCGACTAGTGAACATGCGGTACGGCTCCTCGGTGCCCCTTGTGACTAAATCGTCGACAAGAACTCCGATATACGCTTCGCTTCTATCCAAAACGATCGGTGAACGACCCTGCGTTTTTAGGGCCGCGTTTGTCCCGGCGATCAAGCCTTGCGCCGCCGCTTCTTCGTAGCCTGAAGTGCCATTAACCTGTCCAGCAAAATAAAGCCCCTTAATCAACCTCGTTTCCAAGGTCGGAAAAAGCTGAGTGGGAGGGAAAAAATCATATTCCACCGCGTAACCCGGCCGCATGATTTCAGCCCGCTGCAAGCCCGGAATCGAATGCAAAAACTCCAGTTGCACATCGTATGGCAGACTCGTAGAAATTCCGTTTACATAATATTCCTCGGTATGGCGACCTTCCGGTTCTAAAAAGAGCTGGTGACTCACTTTGTCGACAAACTTAACGACCTTGTCCTCGATTGAGGGACAGTACCGCGGCCCGGTTCCTTTTATTTGACCCGAATAGAGGGGGGATCGGTGGAGATTGGCCCCAATGATATCGTGCGTCTGCTGGGTAGTATGAGTAATCCAGCACGGCATTTGTTCCACGTGGAACTCTCCTCGGTCGTTAAAATTGAGGGTAAAAACCTCGTTCTTGAGTTTCCCTACGTCGTCACAAAACGCGAATCGCGGAGGTGGTTCGTCTCCGAGTTGGACGTGGCATTGCGAGAAGTCGATCGACCGACCATTGAGCCGACAAGGGGTGCCGGTCTTGAACCGCCCGACTGTAAAACCCAATTGTCGAAGATCTTCGCTTAACGCCGAACTAGCATCGGCCATGCGTCCACCCGGCTTAGTGTTCTCACCTATGTGCAAAAGCCCGCGCAAAAAAGTACCCGATGTGATTACAACACTGCGCGCCATAATCTTTATGCCAAGATCTGTCCCAACGCCACGCACTGTCCGGTTTTCGACAAGAACACTCGAAACTGTCGCCTGTTTTAAGTCCAAATTATCCTTGGTTTCCAGGATGGCTTTCATCCGAAACTGGTAGGCTTTTTTGTCGCACTGGGCACGCGGTGCTCGCACTGAAGGTCCCTTTGCCCTGTTAAGCATCCGAAATTGAATGCCAGTGGCGTCCGTGTTTATCCCGATTACACCGCCCATGGCGTCGATTTCGCGAACAATATGACCTTTTGCCAAACCGCCAACTGCTGGATTGCACGACATTTGCCCGATCGTGTCTAGATTCTGCGTCAACATCAAAGTCCGGCAGCCAATGCGGGCTGCTGCCAGAGCTGCTTCGATTCCGGCATGCCCACTACCCACAACTACGACATCGTATTCTGTGGGAAGCTTAAACATTGCGAAAGGGCTCCAGATCAGTCACGCTAGACTCCTGGCTCTTGCAGCTGATGGTCGATGCAATGATTTTCATCGTCAATTAAACCAGCCACCGACGTCGGCGACGGGTTCTGCGTTGCACGGCCGGTTCGTCCGAATCGGCATCCTATTGGCCACTCCAACTAGATCCTTCCCGCCATGGGCGCACGCTGGCGCCTGTGCTGCAGTCTCTAGAGATTTAGTTATATACATAAATACTTGATGTTGTTGTTGATATTATCTAGATAATATGTTTGATTCGATCGAATGCTCTGGTTTTTCAAGCAGCAATTCCTCCGCTCTTTGAAGTGTGCGGAGTGCGATTCGTGTCAACAAAATAAACAGGAGGGCAGTGGTAAGAAACGCACCGCCCCAAGTCCAGTACTCAACCAGTCGCGGATGGCTTCTCCCCCGCGCTAGATTCAATCCGAGCTGACCGAGCGTTCCAAGGTACACATACAAAAAGAGCCCTGGAGCGCGGCCGATCGAGGTCCAGAGCATGTACGTTCGGAATCGAATTCTTGTTAGACCATATACGTAGTTCAGAAGGCTTGTTGGGAAAAGCGGGTGTAATTGGCTCAGAAATATAATCTTCCATCCTTCGCGCTCAACTGCCGGCTCTAACGCCCGGAGCGTCGAACTTCGCAAGAGCTTTCGGCTCAGCCACCGCCGCCCTGCCCATCGGCTGATCGCAAATGCAATCGCTGCGGCGATGGCGTTGCCGAAAAGCACGATGAAAAAGCCCCACCAAAGTCCAAAGAAAAAACCGCCGCCGACACTTAATAAGCCGCCGGGAAGAAGCAGGACATTACAAAAGGCAAAAAGCAGCGGATAACATACCCCGCTCCACGCGCCCCAATTCATCACGCGGTGTTGCGCCGCATCGACAAGATCGACAAGCGGGAAAAAGCACGACAGCAGCAGCACTAGCCCAATCGCTATTGCAAACAGTGCGAGTTGAAGATAGAGGGCACGTCGGCCTTCGAACATCCCAGATTCTGCGCGTTTCACAGACTTCGCGCAAATTCGGCCAGTTTTGTCGTCGTCTCATAATAAAGGAATGGCGTGATTAAGTAGACGCCGGGAAAATGCCCGAACGCGACCGCGATAATCTTGCGAATCTCGTCGCTCAATTAAACGGTGGGGGCCTGTGCGCTCTGCCGCCGCGGAATGCCGAGACTGTCAAAAATTACCCGCGTGGCGTCGGAGCGATTGAGTGTGTAAAAATGAACGCCGGCCACGTTTTTATCCAAAAGATCGTGACATTGTTCCAAAGCGAAGTGAACGCCGACGCGTCTTACCGCTTCAGGA
>QHMQ01000124.1 GCA_003217835.1 Verrucomicrobiota bacterium | reverse complement strand
CGGCCGATAAAATAATCTCCTGCCGGTTCGGCGGCGATGCGCTGCGCCATCTCGATTTTTGCCTGTTGAATTCCTTGGGGCACGGTTTGGCAGCCGCCGAAAAACAAAGTGCCGAAGAAAAGATTGCTCGCGAGCAGAAATGGAACGGCGCGACTCATTGGTTAGATCGACACTTCTTATCGCAGCTTTGCGCGGTGCGCAAACAATCGAACCGTGTGAGCGGTGAAGCGTTGCATCGTTGCAAGGCGCTCGTAAATTCCCCGAGATGATCGAACTGGAAGTTTATGCGGGTGAATTGTGCGCCTTGAACAAGATATTGGAACTAGATCACCACCTCGAAGCGATTGCGGGTCTGTGCTATAAGGTCGATAGCAATCACGATCTGGTTTATCTCGAGCTCGATGAACCGACAATCCTTGTCCATGAAATTCACGCCATTTTCCTTAAGCTTGGCCTCAATCCACGTTTCATCGGCGCCATGCCGGCGGAACTTCGGCCGAAACCAAAAACAGAACCGTTAAGAGTTTAAGAGGGCGCGATACCTATTGTCGTGCGCTTTCTTGATGACCGCTCGATTATTTAACGCGCTCGGAGGAACCTTTCTCGCGTTCTTCCAATATTTGGGCGAGGTCGTGTTGCTGGCGGCGGACACATTTCGTTCCATTTTCACGCACAAACTGCGCTGGAAATTATTTCTTAATCAAATCGTCGAGATTGGTTTGCTTTCACAACTTGTCGTCGTGATCACAGGTGCGTTTACCGGCGCGGTCTTCTCAGCCCAGACATTCTTTCAATTTAATAAAATCGGAATGGGATCGGCCACCGGCGCAGTGGTATCGGTCGCGATCTGTCGCGAGCTTGGCCCGGTGCTCACGGCATTGATGGTGGCGGGTCGCGTCGGCGCGGCCATGTCGGCGGAAATTGGCACAATGAAAGTAACCGAGCAGATCGATGCCTTACGAGCGCTCGCCGTTTATCCGACCGATTATCTGGTCGTGCCGCGCGCGCTCGCCAGGATGGTGTCGATGCCGCTGCTAGTGGCCGAATGCATCGCCGTCGGCATCGCCGCCGGCTATTTGGTTGCGATTTTCATGCTCGACATTAACGGCACTTACTACATGGCGAACATGGTGCGCTGGACGCGTAATCGCGATATCATCATGGGTCTGTCGAAAGCGTTCTGTTTCGGAATACTCATCGTTTTCATCAGTTGCCAGAAAGGATTGAGCGCGCGCGAAGGCGCTGTTGGTGTCGGTCGCGCGACGACTGAAGCGGTAGTGAACGCGTCGCTCTCGGTCCTGATTTGTAATTTCTTCCTCACCATGTTGCTCAACATCATTTACCCAGCGGGATATCAGTGACGCTAGTAAGTTGAGAATTGAAAGTCTGAACGTCGAAATGATCGAAGCGCCGTCATCTTCAAAATCGTCTCTCGACCCTCAATTAGCATCGAGCAAATCTTCGCCAATGATCACAGTCCGATCATTGGCGAAGAAAATTGGGCAGCAGGAAATTTTGCGTGGTGTCGATCTTGAGGTCGCGACTGGTGAAACACTCGCCATCATTGGACGGAGCGGCGGAGGCAAAAGCGTTTTGCTTAAACATCTCGTGGGACTGATGGAACCGGACGCTGGAGAAATTTGGATCGAAGGAAAAAACATCACTGGAATGAATGAGCGCGAGCTCGGGGCGATCCGGCGGAAGGTTGGCATTCTTTTTCAAGGCGGCGCGCTTTTTGATTCAATGACCGTAGAAGAAAATATCGCTTTCCCATTACGGGAGGCCGGAGAACGCAATCCGAATGTTTTGCGCGCGAAGGTGGATGAGATGCTTGAAGTGATGGAAATGGAGGGGGAGCAAGCGAAGATGCCAGAGAGCTTGAGCGGTGGGATGAAGAAACGCGTCGGCCTCGCGCGTTCAATTATTCGGCGACCTTCGTGCGTATTGTATGACGAGCCGACTTCTGGTCTCGATCCGGTCGTCGCGGACAGCATTAACCGACTGATTCGGCGGCTGCAACACCGTTTTGGAATGACCAGTATCGTTGTGACTCACGATATGAAGAGCGCGTTCGATGTGGCCGACAGAATCGCATACCTGCACGAGGGCCGGATTTATTTTTACGGGACTCCAGACGAGCTCCAGCAATCTAGGGATTCGCTCATTCAGGATTTTCTGCTCGGACGCTCCGATGGGCAGCGCGGGAACCGAGTTGAGAGTTGAGGCCTAAAAGGTGAGAGTTGAAGCCTGATGAATCGGCATGAGCGAGGTTTGGAATTCAAAGTGGGTGCCTTCGTTTTCGTCGGATTAGCGATGTTAGGCGCTCTAGTCGTGCAATTCGGCCGTCTGGGCGAAGGTCTTAGAACTTATTATCCGCTGACCGTTCGCTTCAACGACGCGAGCGGGCTCCTGAAAGGGTCCGATGTTTTGCTCGCGGGGGCGAAAATCGGAAAAGTCTCGGGAGGTCCGCGAATGGTTCGCGAAGGCCAGGGCGTGGATGTACCGCTGAAGATTTATGACTACATTAAGGTTCCTGATGGGAGCAAATTTACCGTCGGAAGTTCCGGTTTGCTCGGTGACCGGTTCGTAAACGTGACAATGCCGGCCGGGCAGCCGAAGGCTTTTCTGGCGCCAAATACCTACATCAGTGGTGCGCGTGAAACCGGCATTGACGATCTTACACGGGAAGGTGGCGCGCTCGTAAACGATCTTCGCGGGACGGTCCAGAAGATCGATGTGGCCGCGGCGCGATTGGCTCAAGACACGCTCTCCCCTGCGAACACGGAAAATTTGAAATTAACCATGGAACATTTGAACGAGGCTACGGGTGCGCTTGCCGAGTCTTCAAAGAAATTGGATGGCGTCATCGAGAAAGCGGATACAACAATGGAGTCTGCAAAGAAATCAGCTGATAATTTGCAGAATGCGATTTCGGATACGCGGAAATTGCTCCAGACCGCTAGGCAAGGAAAAGGAGTGTTAGCCGAAGTTCTAAACAATCAAGAGTTGGCCAGTGATTTGCGCGCGCTGGTCAGCAATCTACGGGCGCACGGCGTTCTATTTTACCGGGATAGCGCCGCGAAGGTGGACACGAACCCCCGCGAGCAAAGCACGCCACGCCCCAAGGCTGAAAAGCGCTGAGACGCCGAAGCACGCCAACTTACAGGATCGAATCGACCTAAGGCGCGCCGCAGAGCCAGGCTTTTTAGGCTTTTGTTAGTAAGCAGCGCCCCTCTTCTTCACTCAAGCCTTCGATGCGAATGAGTTTTTCGCGTGATTTTTGACCTCGTATCAATCTGATCCTTTGCTCGGAGATTTTCAATTCCTCGGCCAGGAAAGCGCGCAGCGCAGTGTTCGCTTTTCCTTCCAAAGCCGGGGCGTGCAGTTTGATTTTGATCGCTAATCCGTGCTCGCCCGTCATTTTGTTCTGTTTTGCATTTGGAACAACGTGAAACCGGAGAATGGCCATTTGAGCAATGTGGCAAACCAAGGTCGACGCCTTACAGTCCGACCGCTGCGCGAACGCGCTTCATAACCACATCAGCGACTTCGTTTGCGCGCTTTGCGCCGCGACTGAGGACGTTGTCGATGTACGATTTGTCGGCTAGGATTTCTTCGCGACGCTTGCGCATCGGCGCAAAATATAGCCAGAGCTTTTCAAAGAGTTCCTTTTTGAAATCGCCATAGCCTGTGCCGCCCTTTTGGAATCGTTCCCGCATTTCCGCAATTTCATTTTTGGTCGCAAAGAGCGAGTAGAGCTCGAAGATTGTCGATCTTGCAAGATCCTTGGGCGCTTCAACCGGCGTGGAATCAGTCACGATGCTCATTACCCGCTTCCGCGTTTCCTTTTCGGCGCCGAAGATGTCGATGTTATTGCCGTAGCTTTTGCTCATCTTCTGCCCGTCGATTCCCGGAACGACTTCCGTTGCCGTATGAATCCGTGGCTCGGGCAATTTGAAAATTTGCCCGAAAGTTTCGTTCATCTTTACCGCAAGATCCCGCGTGATTTCGATGTGCTGCTTTTGATCTTTGCCGACAGGCACGGCGTCGCTGTCGTAAATCAAAATATCGGCCGCCATCAGCACGGGATAATTAAATAGCCCGGCAGACGAAGCTATGCCGCGCGCAATCTTGTCCTTGTAAGAATGCGCGCGCTCGAGCAATCCCATCGGCGCAACCGTGGATAAAATCCAGGCCAACTCCGTCACCTGTGGCACGTCCGATTGTCGAAAAAGTGCAGCGCGTTCCGGGTCGAGACCGCAAGCGAGGAAATCAAGCGCGACGCGGCGGCTGTTTTCACGTAGGGCCTTCGGATCACGAAGACTGGTGAGTGCGTGATAATCAGCGATAAAATAAAACGCTTCTCCTTGCGCCTGCAGCGCGATCGCCGGCTGCATCATTCCGAAGTAGTTGCCGATATGCAGTACGCCGCTCGGTTGAATGCCGGATAAAATACGCATGTCGATTTTCAGATTTAAGATTTCAGATTTAAGATTGAAAGCGAATCATTACGTTCAAATCTGGAATCTCAGATCCGGAATCTGCAATTTGAATCGTTTCTTGCTCGCTAATTTTCAGCGCACCCGCTAGATAAGCGCGCGATGTCTGCTCGTTCGCAACCGATTTCCGTCGTTACTGGCGCCGCCGGTTTTTTGGGGTCGCATTTGACGGATCGTCTATTGGCGCAAGATCATCGCGTTATTGCGATCGACAATCTGATCACGGGCAATGCGGCCAACATTGGGCACCTGGCCGGAAACGAAAATTACCATTTTATTAAGCACAATGTTTCCAATTTTATTTTCCTTCCCGAAGAAAAAATCGATTACGTTTTTCATTTCGCCTCGCCCGCGAGTCCGATCGATTATCTCGAATTGCCGATTCCAACATTGAAAGTCGGCGCGCTTGGGACGCACAATGCCCTCGGGCTGGCCAAGGCTAAAGGGGCGTCTTTCATTCTTGCATCGACTTCAGAAACTTACGGCGATCCGCTTGTGCATCCGCAAAAGGAAGACTATTGGGGGAACGTCAACCCAATAGGGCCGCGGGGCGTTTACGATGAGGCGAAGCGGTTCGCCGAAGCGATGACGATGGCCTACCACCGTTATCACAAGATCGACACAAAAATTCTCCGCATCTTTAACACATATGGCCCCCGGATGCGGCTGCGGGACGGGCGTGTTGTTCCTGCGTTTATTAGCCAGGCGCTGGCGGGAAGGCCGCTCACTGTCTTCGGTAATGGTTCACAGACGCGCTCGTTTTGCTACGTTTCCGACCTGATCGATGGGATTTTCAAACTGGCAATGAGCGATTTTCACGAGCCGGTTAACCTCGGAAATCCACGCGAGATGACAATCAAGCAGTTTGCCGATGAGATCATTCGCATTACCGGGACAAAATCGACCATTGAATATAAGCCCCTACCCGAGGATGATCCGAAAGTGCGCCAGCCAGATATTTCGCGCGCGAAAAAAGTTCTTGGCTGGGAACCGCGAGTCAGTTTCGAAGAGGGGATCACCCGAACGATCAAGTATTTTCGGGAATCGCTCAAGAGCGACTGAACCCGATGGCGAAGATACACTGGAGAGCATTGAGTGGAACGTCGAACAACAAAGGGAGAATCTACGAGACAGCCGCGGGCCAGACCGGAAGCGATGTCGCGACCTCGCCCGGCACAGCATGCCCAGTATGCGGAGCAATCGCGGTGGAGGAGAAGTGCAAGTTAGTTTGTCACAGCGATATTTGTCGAGGTCGCGTGATTATGAGTTGTTCCGAATTTTAGAACTGGAATGCGGGTAGATTTTGAACGAGGAATCCCCTGAACATTTTCACGTATCCCGCTGCAAAACTGAACGTTTCAATATGAAGCAAATAGTATGAAAGCTAGCTCTCTGTTGGGCCTTTTTACTTCTTCGCTGCTTATCGCCTATACACAGATAGGCTCGGCGGCCGACTTCCAGATCACGAAAATCACCAAAAACCTGATTTCGACGCCGGATTTCAGCTACGGAGGTGGGGGACGATATCGAATCAATCAAGGTGATCGCTGGCTGGAAGTGGAGGTTGAATTTAGCGCGGCGCCAGACTGGACCGATGAGCTGACATTCAAGTATTACATTCTCTTTAATGGAAACGTTCTGACTGGTGAAGTGACACACATGAACATTCCCGCGGGCCGCGAGAACCGCTCAGTCATGTACGTCTCACCAGGTGCGCTTGCACGATTCGGGAACAATCGACCAATTGCGGTGAACTCATTTCAAAACATCGCGGTGCAAATCGTGCAGGGAGGCGCGGTGAAAGACGAGGTCAGCCTTGCGCGTGCGCAGCCGCAATGGTTCGCCGCCCTACCGCAGATTTCCGGTTTTGTCCTGAACAAGAACGAAACACCGTTCGCTCCCCTTTACTGGGACCGTTACGAGCAAATTAAAGCGTCAGGCCGCTGATTCTCGATCGAATGGTCAGATCGACACGCCTCATCAGTCTCAACCTTGGATCTCAGACCATCGGCTTGGCTGAATTTCGCGTCCAGGCACACGGAGGCTTGGTATTGGTGGATTATCGCTTTCGGGAAATCCTGGCCGATCCAGCTGGAGAGGGAATGGGGCACGCGCAAATACCCGTTGCTTTGCGCGAAATGATGACCGAGCTGCAAGTCAAACGCGGCCGAATCAACTACGCCGTCTCCGGACAATCAGTTTTCGCGCGTTTTGTCAAACTTCCGTCGGTTGACGAAGAAAAGATCGAGAGAATCATTTCTTTCGAGGCGCAGCAAAATGTTCCTTTCCCAATCGACGAGGTCGTTTGGGATTACCAGCTTGTGGGAGGCGGGGGCGGCGAACCAATTCAGGTTGTACTGGTTGCGATTAAAGTTGACTTGCTCGATGAGATCAACGGTGCGGTTGAGGAGACGGGGTTGTACACATCGATCGTCGATATCGCGCCCATGGCGCTCTATAACGCGTTCCGCTACAATTATAGCGACCTTAGTGGCTGTTCCTTGCTTGTGGATATCGGAGCGCGCACGACAAATCTTCTCTTTATCGAGCCGGCAAAAGTTTTCTCGCGGAGCATTCCAATTGGCGGTAGCTCGATTACCGCCGCAATTGCCAGGGAATTTGGCGAGCCATTCGCGGCGGCGGAATCTCGCAAGAAGCGTAATGGTTTTGTGAGCCTCGGAGGTGCATATGCCGAACCAACGGACCCTGAAGTTGCTCGCGTCTCGAAGGTGGTACGCAGCACAATGACGCGATTGCACGGGGAACTGATCCGTTCCATCAGCTATTATCGTGGGCAGCAGCTGGGAAATCCGCCGGAGCGGATTTTCCTATGCGGTGGCAGCGCGGGAATGCCTTACATGCGCGAGTTTTTTAACGAAAAACTGCAGGTGCCGATCGAGTTTTTTAATCCGCTCCGCTATGTGACCGCGGCCGCGCTGGCGCCGGCGGCTGAGCTTGCGCGGTCCGCGCATTTGCTGGGTGAAGTCGTAGGGCTGGCGCTTCGGAGCGTAAGCAGTTGTCCGATGGAGTTGAACCTGCTCCCACGAAGCGTGGTTCGGAAGCACGAATTAGACAGGCGCCGGCCATTTTTCATTATGGCGGCGGCTTGCTTCATTCTGACTTTGCTTGGTTGGTCTGTTTACCACACGCGAGCCGCCCAAGTAACGCAGCAGACTACGCGGGCCCTTCAGCAAAAGATCGATACCATGAGGGTCGCAGAAACGCGGCTTGATAAGCTCAAAAAACAAATCGCCTCCCTGGACAGTGTCGCGGTGCCGCTCATTACAGCAATTAACGATCGCAGCTTCTGGCCGGAAATTCTCGAAGACCTTAACGCGCATCTGCCGGAAGCCGACATTTGGATTACCGAACTTGCCGCCACTTCCGGTGGAAAACTGCTGGGAGCTGGCGAGAAACGCGCCGCGGAAATTGCGCCCGCTTCCACGCCAGTAATTGCGCCGTCTCCGGCGACTAGATCGAAAACAAAACCAGAAAGCGCGGGCGGACCGGCAATTGATGGCGTTGTTGTACGTGGTCTCTACCTGTTGAATCCGAAACAGCAGGAAGTCGTCGTCGATTACGTTCGTAACCTGGCGGATTCGCCGTTTTTCATTGTCGACGCAAAAATTCCGGAGCGTGTAATCAAATCGAACTCAGTGCCGAACGAGACAGAGTGGGCGTTTCCTTACGAGCTGCATCTCGATCTTCGCAAGCCGGTGAAATTGCCATGACCTGGTTTCAGCAAAACCGATGGCTCGGCACATTTTTAATTCTTTTTGGAATTTGCACGCTAGGCGCCGGAATCCTTTTGTTCATGGCAAGGAGTAACTGGAGCAATACCAAGGGACAATTCGATGCGGCCGTGGCGGAGCTACACCGGCTTCAACGTCTCGATCCATTCCCAAACGATGCCAATTATCGGAAACTGAAAGTCCATCTCGAGAATTACAGCGCGGCACTGGATAAGTTTAAAGAGGAACTGAAAATCCAGATGGCTCCGGCCCCGCCCCTGGCACCTAATGAATTTCAATCACGTTTGCGCCAGGTGACGATCGTCACACTCGAGAGAGCACATGCAAACAACGTGAAATTTCCTGATAATTTTCGCCTCGGCTTTGACGAGTTTGCCACTGCCTTGCCGAAAACAGAGGCGGCACCGCTCCTCGGACAGGAGCTCGCCCAAATACAAATGCTCATCAATGTTTTGGTGGACGCTAAAGTGGACAGCGTGACCTCTCTTCACCGGACGCCTTTGCCTGAAGAACATGGAATTTCGCCTACTTCAACGGCAACTCCGGTCGCCGGAGGAAGGGGCAGCTCAGTCCGTGGACCAAAGCCGCCCGGCCCGAGCGCGGCCTCCCCCAGGTTGCTGGAGCGCAATCTTGTCGATCTAACGTTTAAAGCAGCGCCAGCTGTGGCGCGAAAAGTCCTCAATCAAATCTCCAGCTCGAGCGGACAATTTTATATCATTCGTACCTTGTACGTGCGGAATGAAAAGGATAAAGGTCCGCCGCGCGAAAAGACCGCTGAACCAACTCCGCCTGCAAACGAACCGTCAGCTCCGAACCAGTCGGCCAACGCGCCGCTAAATTTCATCGTTGGTAATGAGCACATCGAAATTTCGGCCAGGATCGAGATGTTGAGATTCACTTACTAGCTTCGCGAGATGATTATGAAAATCGATGCAACGATGGATTGGATTCGGACGCATTATGATCGCGTCACGTTTATCGCGGCAGGCGTCTTTCTTTCTATTTCCGCCGTTTCTATTTGGTGGAGCGCCGTGCAATTCGGAAACAATTTAGCCGCACATCAGACCGCGCCTCCGCCAAAAAATGCCTCTCCGCCGGCTAAGGCTGTTGAGCTTGATCGTGCCGCCGAGCAGCTCCAGCACCCCGCGCAGTGGAAATCCAGCAGCCGGTCTGGGCTTTTCGTCCCGGAAAAACATTTTATCGGCGCCAACGGCCTTCCGGCGACGTTACAAAATACACAGGTACACCCACCGGTGCCGAATGACTGGTTTGAGCAATTTGGCTTGCCAATCGCGGAAGGGGATGTCCTCGATCAAGATCCCGATGGGGACGGTTTCACCAATCTCGACGAGTGGCAGGGAGGCACCAATCCAACGGATAAAGATTCGCATCCTGATTATCTCACAAAATTGCATTTGGTATCGGCCACTGAAGAACCTTTCCGATACATGTTTTCATCCTGGGTTGGGGGCACATTTGGGCTTAACACAATCGATCAGAGCGAGCCGACGCAATTTTTGAAGATGGGAGACACGATCCACGGCACACCTTTTAAGATCGTTAAATTTGTCGAAAAACATGCCCGCAATCAGTATGGCACCAATCTCGATGTTTCGGAGTTGGTCCTCGAACATAAAGAGACCAAAGAACAGCTCACGCTCGTGAAAGAAAAGGTCGCGACGTCGCCCCAGTCAGTCGCGACCTTTGCCTATGCCTGGGGCGGACGCCGCGAATTTGAAGTGAGAAAAGATCAAGAATTTTCATTGAAACCGTTGGACGACATCAAGTATAAGCTCGTGGATGTGCAGTCAACCAAGGCAGTGATCGTGAACACTCAGAAACCAAATGAGCCCATCGAGATCGGCTTTGCCGCGCCATAAATCTTACTTATGAAAAAAAACTCAGCCCTCCGCAGCTTGCTTTTCTTCGGTCTTATCGCTTTTTCGCAAAGCCTTATTTCCCTGAGCAGCTTTGGCCAGAATTTCCAAGGAGTCGCCGACCGGGAAATTCAGCGGCGCCAGAGTGCGATACCACAGGGTGAAGCAGCTCTCGCGCGTGGTAAAGCCGCGATGGAAGCAAAGAATTTCACGCTGGCGCATGAAGAGTTTAGAACGGCGGTCACATATCTCCCGGACGCAGTGGTCTCGGGAAAAGAACACGACAAGGCGGTCGACGGCTTTTGTAAGAGCGGAGTAGCCTTGGCGGAACAGCGCATCGCTGAGGGCAAGTATGGCGAGGCCGAGGCGATCCTCGGAGAGATTTTAAGCGATCGCTACGACCCCAACTGT
>QHMQ01000123.1 GCA_003217835.1 Verrucomicrobiota bacterium | reverse complement strand
TGTTGCCGGAGCGCTTGAGCAATGGCGTGTGCAGTCTTCATCCGGGAGTCGATCGGCTCACCCATTCGGTGTTTATTCATTTTGACAAGAATGGAGCCGTGAAAAGAGCGCGCTTCGCCCGTAGCGTGATTCGCAGCGCACACCGTCTTACCTACAAACAGGCGTATGCGATTTTGAAATCCGCGCCTGGCGATCAACTGAGCAAACGGCTGCACGTTGCCTGGGAACTTGCCTCGCTATTGCGGCGAAAGAGATTCGAGCACGGATCACTCGATCTCGATTTTCCGGACGTAAAAGTGTGGCTGGATGAAGGTGGCAAGCCAGTGCGCCTCGAGCGCGTCGAGAATGATGAATCGCATCAGTTGATCGAGGAATTCATGCTGGCCGCAAACGAAGCCGTGGCGCGCGAGCTGAAGAACCGCGCCGTGCCAACGATCTATCGCGTCCACGAAGACCCCGACCCGGACAAACTGGCGGAGTATCGCGAGTTCGTGCTGAGTTTTAACTACAAGGTCGGCGATCTAACGAATCGCGGTGAGATACAACGTCTGCTTGCCTCGATCCGTGGCAAACCGGAAGAGCAAGCACTCAAAATCGGTTTGCTGAAAAGCTTGAAACGCGCGCGCTACTTTTCGCAGCCGCTTGGTCATTATGGACTGGCCAAGCCGAACTACTTGCATTTCACCAGTCCCATTCGGCGTTACGCCGATCTGATCGTGCATCGTGCGCTAGCACAACACGATGGGAAGCGCGGACCGCGGATCGACATGAGCCAGGTCGCATCCATCGCAGAGCATATTTCGACAACCGAGCGCATCGCAGCCGATGCGGAAATCGAATCTGTTCGGATGAAGAAGCTTGAGTTTTTCCAGCGGCAGCTCGACGAACGCAACCCACAGATTTTTCGCGCCGCGATTGTCGATGTGCGTAACTACGGCCTGGCGGTTGAATTACCGGACGCTCTTATCACAGGTCTCGTCCATGTCTCGTCGCTGGCAGACGATTTTTATTTATTCGAGCCAGCTCGACGGCAACTCATTGGCAGACGATCGCGCAAACGATTCAGCATCGGCGATGAGGTCCGCGTCTTCGTTGTCCGCGTCGATGCATTCAAGCGGCAAGTGGATTTCGCGATTGCGTCAGAAGCGCCGATGAAGACCGGCCGCGGCAAAGGCCAGCCGCGTAATACTTCTGATGTCGGTCGAAATCGCCGCTAAGGGCTTGCAAGAATGGCAGATAAACTAAGCAGACAACACCAGAACCTCCCTGGACCGTGGATACGACCTGCGCACAGCGCCATCTGTGTCTTGAGGAAGCGCCGAACCTTTTGAACTATAACAGCGACAGGACCGCCGTTTACTTCTCTAAACAACCCGAAACACCCGAAGACATGGCTGCCGCAGAGCGGGCCATGGACGTTTGCCCGAGTCTGGCAATCGGAGACGACGGATGAGCATTTGCGACGACCGGAGATCGCCGCTACAAAACTGCTATGACAGCCGAAGCTACCCTCACCGCGCCACCATACTCACGGGCGAATCCGTTTCCCGGCAAACTGGTTGTTAATCGCCGGCTCAGCGGCCGGGAATCGGCAAAGGACACACGTCATCTTGAAATCGATCTTACTGGCTGGGGATTAACCTACGAAGTGGGCGACTCGGTGGCGGTTTATGCGACGAACGATGCGCAATTGGTTGATGAAATGATTCATGCGCTCGGCGCAACAGGCGATGAACAAGTGCCGCGGCCAAAAGGACCAACAACGACGCTGCGCGAAGCGTTGCTGCGAGACTACGGCATCACACAGCCGACGCCCAAGTTTTTGAAAGCGATCATAGAACGCGCAAACTCTTCGACGCTTCTGAAAGACCTGCTGCAGCCGAAACGCAAAGAAGATTTAGATCGATATCTTTGGGGAATGGAAGTGATTGATTTTTTGAGTGAGCACCCGTCGGCAAGGTTTAGCCCGCAGGAATTTGTTGGATTGCTCACGAAATTGCAGCCGCGCCTCTATTCAGTCGCATCAAGCTTGAAGGTTTATCCTGAGCAAGTGCACTTCATCGTGGACGTGATCCGCTACGAAAGTCATGGTCGCGTACGCAAAGGCGTCGCTTCATCGTTTCTCGCCGAGCGCGCGGACGATGTGCCGGTACCGGTTTATCCCAGTGTAGCAAAACATTTTCATCTCCCGGAAAACCCGGACACCCCGATTATCATGGTCGGGCCCGGAACTGGAGTCGCGCCGTTTAGGGCTTATTTGCAGGAGCGAAAGGCCCTCGGTGCGCAAGGAAGAAATTGGCTCTTCTTCGGATCGCAACACAAGAAATGCGACTTTGCTTACGGCGAGGAGTTCGCGGCGCTCAAAAAAGAGGGAATTCTCACACGACTCGATTGCGCCTGGTCACGCGATCAACCCGAAAAAATTTACGTGCAGCACCGCATAATGGAAAACGCTGCCGAGATTTGGAAATGGCTCGACGCTGAGGGCGCACACTTTTTCGTATGCGGCGACGCGCGCCGGATGGCGAAGGATGTCGATGCAGCGCTGCGCAAAATCGTGCGGGAACAGGGCGGCAAAAATATCGACGAAGCGAACGAATACGTCGAAAAACTAAAGAGCGATAAACGCTATAAGCGCGACGTGTATTAGGCCCGATTAACTTTCAAACCGACGGAGGCACAGAATTTTTTTTCGTCCGTGTAAATCTGTGGCACAATAGGTGTAGAAACTTAAGCCATGTACGAGAACACTGAATTCACATTGAGCCGCGATTGCGAGGTGATCCAGATCCCGAGCGGACAGAAAACGACGATCCCTGCTGGAACCCAGGGTGTTATCACGCAAAGCCTTGGCGGAAGCTACACCATTGCAACGTATCAAGGCCTCGCGCGAATTGCCGAGAAAGATCTGGATGCCTTAGGGCTGGAAAGACCCCAGGCGCAAACAGCGGAAAAGCCTGCGAGCACCGCAAATGGTGAGGTTTCTGAAGAAGATGTTTGGAAACAGCTTCGACAATGCTACGACCCGGAGATCCCAGTGAACATTGTCGATCTTGGCCTCGTTTACGACTGCCGATTGATCAACAAACCGGAAGGCGGAACCAAAGTGGAAGTGAAAATGACCTTGACCGCTCCCGGTTGCGGGATGGGACCGGCGATCGCACACGATGCCCAAAGTAAGATTTTGTCGATTGAAGGCGTGGACGAAGCTGACGTCCAGCTAGTGTGGGATCCACCGTGGAACCAAAGCATGATCAGCGAAGCCGGGCGGATGAAGCTCGGTATGATGTAACCGCGTCTCTGCGCACGGGCGCGATGCACGCGAGCTCCGCAGAAAAGAATGTCGAGGAGCGAACGCGTCATGTTCTGAGCGAAATTTTTGGGAGCTGTTCGCTGGAAAAAGTTGGCGTGCGACTGTGGGACCGGACGGCATGGCCGGATGAGCGGCCGCGCGCTGCTGTGCTCGCGCTGAAACATCCCGAAGCGCTTGGCCAAATGTTTTTGCCAGGCACAGAAGTTGGTTTAGCGGAAGCGTATCTGCACAACGACTTTGATATCGAAGGCGATATCGAGGCTGCTTTTGAAATCGCCGATTTTCTGCTCGGCCGTCTTAACAATTGGAAGAAAAAGGTTAAGCTGGCGGGGCTGCTGGTTGCACTTCCGGGTCGGAACGGTAGATCGACAATGCGACAGGCGGCGAGACAATTGCTGCCACGAATCCGCGGCAGGCGGAGCTTACTCGAACGTGATCGGCGCGCAGTGACCTTCCATTACGACGTTTCGAATGATTTTTATCGGCTCTGGCTGGATCGGCAGATGGTATATTCCTGTGCCTACTTCCAATCGCCGAACGATGACCTCGATACGGCGCAGGAACGAAAACTCGATTATCTCTGCCACAAACTGCGTCTGCGTGCTGGCCAGCGCCTCCTCGACATTGGCTGCGGTTGGGGCGCGCTCGTTCTTCACGCCGCGAAACATTTCGGTGTACGCGCGGAAGGAATCACATTGAGTGAACCGCAAGCCGAATGGGGGCGCGCCCGGCTTGCCGACGCCGGGTTGAAAAAAGATGCGACGATCGAGCTCCGCGATTACCGCGAGATCTCTACAAACGGAAGCAGACTCTATGATGCAATTGTGAGCGTTGGAATGGCCGAACACGTCGGACGCGAACGGCTGCCGGATTATTTCAGGGCTGCACATCGGGCGTTAAAACCGGGTGGAGTTTTCCTTAATCAGGCCATCGGCGAGGGTGTCGTGCCCCGTCCGGACAACAGGAACGGGTCATTCATCGAACAATACGTTTTTCCAGATGGCGATATTCCACCGCTGCCAATTATGCTGCGAGCTGCGGAGTCAGTCGGGTTCGAGATTCGAGACGCGGAAAATCTGCGCGAGCATTATGGGCTCACACTACGCCATTGGCTCCACAGACTGGAAGCGCATCATGCCGAAGCGCGTTCCGTTGTCGATGAAACGACTTATCGTATTTGGCGTCTTTACCTTGCCGGCTCGGCGCACGCCTTTCGCCGCGGCCACATCGCCGTTTACCAAACGCTGTTCGCAAAGTTAGATTCGTCCAGTCGGGCCCATCTGCCGCTCACCCGCGCCGATTGGTACACGCAAAATCAGGTGGTATGACACGCAGCACATCTTAATTTTTTCTCGGCGTTGACAGCGCTCGCGTGACTTCTATAGTCGCTACCTTCACGCTTCATCACGAAGAAATTTTCGCCCAGACAACGGTAACGACATGCCTTCGACTGAAATCATTTTAACCGCAAACGTCCCCGGACTTGGCGCCGAAGCGGACGTGGTAAAGGTACGCCGGGGTTATGCGCGCAATTATTTGTTGCCTCAGGGCAAAGCGCATGAAGTAACGCCGGCGAGTTTGCGACAGCTCGATGCTCTCAAGGCGAAGCGCGCCGAACGCGAAGCGCGAGAGTTGAACGAGGCAGAGGAATTAGCTCGTCGAATTGGCAAAGCGCGAATCGTGTTCACGCTGGAAACAGGGGAGACAGGCAAAGCATTTGGTTCAGTCACGGCGCAAGACATCGTGAACCGCCTCAAAAACGAGCTCGGGGCGGAGATTGATCGGCACAAGATTGTTCTGGAGCGCCCAATTAAAGATACCGGCGAACACGAGGTCCCGATCAAGTTACATCACGATGTGACAGCTCAATTTGTTTTTCAGGTGAAATCAGCGGAAAAATCGAAGGCCGAAGAAACTCCTGCCGAGCAGCCTGAGAAAAAACATCGTTCGCTTTTCCGAAGAAAAAAAGAGACCTAAATAAATGGCGACTCAACCGTCCTCGCGGACTGCTGAGAAGCCTCGTGGAGAATCGGGCAATGGGCCCGGCCGAGGCTGGCCAGAAAAAAATGGCGGTCTACGCGGCGGGCAGTCACTCACATCTTCTTCGCATGATATTCACCGTACGCCGCCGAACAGCGTCGAAGCGGAGCAGGGCGTCCTCGGCTCGATGCTCATCTCACCGCGCGACACCATTGCGGAATGCGTCGAAAAAATTAACGAGGAATATTTTTATGTCCCCGCGCACCAAACTATCTACACCGTGCTGGTGGAGCTTTGGAATGCCGGCCAGGCGATCGACCTGATTACGTTTACGCAAGTGCTTCGCGACAGGAACCTGCTTGAGAGCCTGGGCGGCGCCTCCTTCGTCACCGGCCTCTTCACGTTCGTGCCAACTGCGGCAAACGTTCAGTACTACCTCGATATCGTCCGCGACAAATACATTCTTCGCGAGATTATCGCCGCCGCCACAGAGAGCGTTCGGCGCGCCTATGAGGAACAGGACGAGGTGAATAATCTCCTCGACGAAGTGGAGCAAAGAATCTTCGCCGTCGGCGAAGACCGCTTCAAAGGGCAGATGCTCTCGATGAAGGATCAGGTGATGGGTGCAATCGAGTCAATCGAGAAGCTTTACGAAAATCGCGGAGGTATTACCGGCATTTCAACCGGTTTCGCCGAGTTCGATCGCATGACTGACGGAATGCATCCTGCCGAAATGATTGTGATCGCAGCGCGTCCGAGCATGGGGAAAACCGCGCTGGTCATGAACATTGCGGAGCATGTCGCGGTGCAGGAAAACCTTCCTGTAGGGGTGTTCAGCCTAGAGATGAGCAGCCAACAACTTGTCCAAAGGCTGCTTTGCTCACGCGCTCGCGTTAATTTGCAAAAAGTGCGCGATGGATTTTTGGCGGAGCGCGATTTTCCAAGCCTGACTGCCGCGGCATCGAAGCTGGCCGAAGCGAAGATTTTTATTGATGACAGTGCCGGCCTGAGCATTCTGGAGTTGCGGGCGAAGACACGCCGGCTCAGGGCCCAGCACGACGTTCAACTACTCATCGTCGATTATTTGCAACTCCTAAGATCGACATCCCGGCGCGCGCAGGATAATCGGCAGCTTGAGATCTCCGAAATCTCCGCGGGTCTCAAGGGTCTAGCGAAAGAGCTGAAGATCCCGATTATTGTTGTGGCGCAATTAAATCGACAACCGGAGGCTCGCTCCGGCGGAAGGCCACGCTTGAGCGATCTGCGAGAATCAGGCTCGATCGAACAGGATGCCGATTTAGTCGGATTACTCGTTAGGCCAGAAATTTATGAGGAGGATAAGGATGCGCGCGAGGAAAAAGCGGGCGAAGCGGAATTGATTATCGCGAAACAGCGCAATGGTCCGGTCGGCGAAATTCCGCTGACGTTCCTGAAGGAATTCACCCGCTTCGAAACTCGGGCGCGCAATGTGAGCGAGCCGGAAGAAGCGTTTTAAATAGACATCGAAGCGTTGAAGCGGCGAACCAATCATCCGCTTTAACGCTTTGAACACTGACTCAACGCGGCGACAGCGATTTCGCTGCATCGATAACGTGCTGCGCATCAATACCCCGTTCTTTCATCACTTCCGCGCCCGGCGCGCTTAAGCCAAAGTCGTGCAATCCGATGACTTTTCCGTCGAGACCGACGTATTGATACCAAATCTCAGGAACGCCCGCTTCGATAGCAACGCGGCGACGGCATGATTTCGGCAGAACTTCTTCGCGATATTCTTCCGATTCGCGCGCGAAGCGTTCGAAGCAGGGTATCGAGACAACGCGCACCCCATCGCCGAGTTCCTTCGCAGCGGCGAGCGCATGTTGCAGTTCGCTCCCGCACGACATGATGATCAGATCGAGTTTACCTTGCTCACGTTTGGCGATGTAACCGCCGCGCAGAACTCCTTCGCGCCGCAACTGCACATCGATCTCGCTCAAAATCGGAACGACCTGGCGCGTGAGCGCGATTAAGGTCGGGCCGTCAGTTCGCTCGACCGCCGCGGCAAATGCGCCTGCGGTCTCTTCAGGATCGGCTGGACGAATCACGTCGATGTGGGGCATCAAACGAACCGAGCTCACCGTCTCAACCGGTTCATGAGTCGGGCCGTCTTCACCAACGCCAATGGAGTCGTGAGTAAAAATGTAGATGTTTGGCAAACGCGAAAGCGCGCTGAGTCGAATTGAAGCGCGACAATAGTCAGTAAACACCATAAACGTCGCGCCGGATGCACGGAACATTCCGTGATAAGAGATGCCGTTCAGGATCGCGCACATCCCGTGTTCGCGAATTCCGAAGTGAATATTGCGCCCGCTGGGGGTGTTCCGAGTGAAATCCCCCCCGTCTTTGATGTAATTCAATGTCGATCCATGCAGATCGGCGCTGCCGCTGATCAGCAACGGCATCGCTTGCGCGATTGGCTGCAAGGCTTCGCTGCCGGCCTTACGCGTCGCGAGCTGCGCATCCGCCGGGAAATTTGGAATTTTAGATAAAAGATCGACAGGAACTTTTCCCTCGATTCCGTCATCGAGCATTTTCGCTTTCTCGGGATTTTTCGTGCACCACTCGTTGTAAGTTTTTTCCCAGCGATCGTAGTCAGCGAGCAACTTCCTTTTGTGCTCGGTGAAGTAATCGCGTACTTCTTGCGAGACGAAATAATGTTCATCTGGCAGACCAAGCCCCTTGCGCGCTGCATCGACAAACTTCCAGCCGGCCTCGCCGTGCGCCTTATGCGTCCCGGCAACTTCCGGAACGCCTTTGCCGATAAGGGTATGTGCGATGATGAACTGCGGTTTGCCGTTGTCGCGTTCTTTTGCGACGTTTAGCGCGTCGAGAAATTGCTGCATGTCCTCGCCATCGATCTCCTGGACATCGAATCCGTACGCTTCAAAACGCTTTCCAGTGTCCTCGCTCTGTGTCTCCTTTGCCGCGGCATCCAGCGTGACCGCGTTGGAATCATAGATGATAATCAGATTATCGAGACCGAAATGTGCTGCGAAAGCGCTCGCTTCAGATGCAACGCCTTCTTGCATGTCACCATCGCCAGCCAGGCAAATAATATGTTGGTCGAAGATCCTGTGCTCCGCGGTGTTGAAACGGGCGGCCGCCATTTTGGCGGCTACCGCTATTCCGGTGGCATTGCCAACGCCTTGGCCAAGCGGCCCGGTCGTACATTCAACTCCGGGCGTTTCAGAAAATTCCGGATGTCCAGGCGTCTTGCTGTGCAGTTGCCGGAAGCGTTTGATTTCCGACATCGGTAAGTCATAGCCGCCCAAGTGCAGCCAGGCGTAGAGAAACATGCTCCCGTGCCCGGCGGAGAGAACGAAATAGTCGCGGTTAATCCACCGCGGCCGATCCGGATTATATTTCAGAGCGTAGCCATAAAGCACCGCACCCATTTCAGCGCACCCAAGGGGCAGGCCCAAGTGTCCCGATTTCGACGCCTGCACCGCGTCCATGCACAAACCGCGCGCTTCGTTCGCTGCTCGAGAGAGAATTTCAACGTTTAGACTCATGAAAAGAAAAGAAGATTTATGATTTCAGATGTAGGATTAAAAGTGCGAATTTCTATATCGTGGAAGATTCGAATTCGACAATCTGTTTTCTGCCAGTGAAGGCTCGCATGCCGATGAATCCGAAGCACGAGAAACTGCAACGTTGGTGAATCCGCCATCACTTCTCCAAATTGTCGAGCGGCTTGAAGGCCTTGCGAGCAAGTTGCCTTCCAGGATTCGAAACGCGGTTCTCAGCGAACTAACGCCGCTTAAGCAACTATTTCTCCAGCAGCGGCCCCCGCGTTTTCTCTTCACCGGATTTAGCAAAATGCCGATTGGCCAAATCATTCGCGCGCTTTTTGCGCCCGGCGATTTCACCCAAACGCGCGACATCCCGGTCCGGATTTGCCGTTGGCACGACGTCAGCCTGCCTGAGCGGGGAACGATCTCAATTCTCGATGCTCGTGACGCTGATGATTCGACTCCAATGCAGATCCATGACGAACTCAAATTTCAATCCGCCGATGTCATTTTTTTCCTCGAGGAACAACAAGCGGCACGTCAGCTTGAGAAGCGAAAGTTCGATGACTTGATCACATATCTTGTCTGGAATAACGCATCCGGAGGCGATGCGAAAATAATCGGAATTACCATTCCGCCGACGGGACAGCCAATCGTACCCGATGCTACTGACATCGCCGCAACCCGGCTGAAATCGGCGCTCCGCTCGATCCCGATGCTCCACGAGCACATTTTGGAAGTCTTGAGTTTGTCTTTGGCACACGGCGCTGAGCCGGCAAAGACCCTGAGTCGCGAAGCGCAAAAACTCATGTCGATCTTAGCGCGCAAGCTACCGAACCAGGCCCGAATGGAAATGATTCGAATATCGCAAGACCGCGAAGCGCAGCACGAAGTCGCTCAGGCCCTGGTAAAATCCACTACCGCTATCTGTGCAGCAATCGGCGCTCAACCGATTCCGCTGGCCGATCTGCCGATTCTCACGAGCTTACAGCTACTAATGGTCGGCGGAATCATGCATGTGAGCGGCCGTGAGCTCAGCCTGCGCGCGGCCGCAGAATTTATGGGGGCGCTCGGTGCAAATGTTGGCGCGGCGATGCTTCTACGAGAAGGCTCGCGCGTGATCCTGAAATTCCTTCCCGGGTGGGGAAACGTCGTCTGCGGGCTGATGGCAGGAACCGGCACATATGCGATTGGCCGGGCCGCAAGCGTATTTTTTATCGAAGGCATTTCATTGACAGATGCGCGGAGAATCTATCTCGCGGGGCGCAAAATGCGCGCCCGCCCAGCTCTACCGGCTAGCGAGAGGGTCAACAAAGCACACGTTAAAACAGACTAATCTTTCGTCTCGGTGATTGTTGAGGAAGTCATTGAATAACTTGTGAATAAGATCTCTCTGTCGAAAGCGTTTTGTTCACAATGTTTTGTGAACAAACACACCACTTTATTGGACGGTTGAGGCGCGTCTCGATGCTTGTATGAAGCTCTCCGAGATACGAACGACGCTTCAAGAGATACACGTTTCGCCGGTCAAGACTCTCGGGCAAAATTTCCTGCACGATCAAAATCTCGCCCGATGGATTGTCGATCAAGCTAAGATAACTCCGGATGATTATGTGGTGGAGATCGGACCTGGACTGGGCGCTCTGACAACACTGGCGCTTGAGAGAGGTGCACGTGTTTTTGCGATCGAAAAAGATACACGTCTCGCTAATTTTTTGCGTGAGCGTCTCACTCATCCACGACTTGAGGTGCTGAACGTAGACGCACTGGATTTCGATGCTCGGGTTCTTTTTTCGCAG
>QHMQ01000199.1:3060-4029 GCA_003217835.1 Verrucomicrobiota bacterium | reverse complement strand
ACATTCATTCTGGCTGCTCCAAGGAATTCCAAGAGTCGCGTAACCGTTTCCGCCGGTTTCTGGCAAAGGTCTTCGTAGTGGATCATATGGTAGCGATTCCCAAGATACTTTTCGCCGAATTCGACGGCGCGTTTATTGCCCAACCGCCACAATGCCAGTTGCGCCGTCTCCGGGTTTCGCCACCAGTCGTTTCCCAATGCCCAATGACCATGATCTTTGAGGAAGTGTGTGTTGTCTGACAACATCATGTCGCGCGCGTCCCGGATCATATGAACGAACTTCATCTCGGGGAATCGGTCCACGAGGAACGGAAGCAGCCACATGGTGCGCGGGTTCTTCCAACCCCAAGGCGCCTTCAATGACGGAATGCCACGTCGATGGACCTGGACCATGCGGTCAAAATCCTTGTGCGCCTTGTGCAGGGTGCGGCTATCAACATTCGGGAAGTCCTTCAGCGTTTTCAGCCATTTCGACAGAAACCAGGCCATCGGAAGCGAATCTTCACTTCGCGAATCAAGTCGCATTCCCATGAACCAGCCGGCTTTCCGGAGCACCTGAACAAGGACTCGCGTTCCGGAACCCCCTACGGCGCCGACCACCACTGGAGGAACTCTAACCGGCTCGAGATTGGGATTGGCCCGCGCGAAGGAGAGAGAAAAGCGATCGAGCTTCAGACGAATTTGCTCCAGCCGCGGCTGCGGCATGCGGCCGATGCTTAAAAGCAAGCGCAGCCGTTCGAAAAAACTACGCCAGTTGGGGCTAAACACGACGAATTGTAGTATAAAGAAGTAGTACAATCATAAAGCTACGCTGTTGAATAGTAGACTAGACAATTTCACACAAGCTATAATGAACGATTCGAATGATCCAGCGGTCCCAGCGCCTGTATTCGACTGCGACTTTATTCAGGCAGCGCATCTCCGCGTGGTGCAGATGCACGCGAGCGCAGCCCATCCGGTGGAGGCGCCG
>QHMQ01000199.1:0-2981 GCA_003217835.1 Verrucomicrobiota bacterium | reverse complement strand
ATCGGGCTGGCGAGCGGCCGTGCTGCCCTCGCCAAACAAGCAGTCAGAGGGACTGAGGCCATGGTTCAATACCAATACAATCAGTTGGAACTGCTATCGAAGTTGGACATTCCCGAAATGCGGGTGCCAAAGGCGCTGGCTTTCCTTCGCCCCAAACGGGTCTACGTGATGGAGTTCGCCCGAGGAAAAACAATCGAATCTCTGGTTTGGAATCGCACTGCTCGATATGACCTGCTCCGGGCCTGCGAACTTGCGGGAAAAATTCTCGCCCAAATGCATGTCATTCGCACGGAGAATATTTGCCCGATGCCGGTCGAGGCGCTGACGCGCGATCTGGCTGCCGCTCCGTGGCATCTCTCCTCAGGCCAGCGAAGGATTCTCCACTCGGCGCTCAAAAATCTCGCTCGAGCCGAACTGCGCATGGGCGAGATCTACTACGATTACAAACCGGCCAACCTGCTGTTCGAAAAAGATGAGCTGTTTCTCGTCGACCCGCCAGGTATTGTGCGCCAAGAAGCCCATTTGCGGGATTTTGTAACGTTCCAAAGCTCAATGCGGCGCCACTTATGGAGGCTAAGCTGGCGGCGACCATTCGACCAGCGACGTGCGGGCATTCGCGAAGGCATGGCGGTTTTCCAAGATGCTTATCTCGCAAATGTAGGCACACCGTATCCTGAACGCGAGTTGTTTGCTGCAACCGTCCGGCTGTTCGAGTTACAGCGAACGGCGGTGTTGATGACAATGCAAAAAGGCAAAGTAGCTGCGACCCGCAAGAAGATGCCGATTGCCGGTAACGGCCACCTTGGAAATTCTCTGACCAATCGCATCACGCTGACCTTACTGGACTTGGAAAAGCGATGGCTCTTCCGGCAGCTGGCTCGCGAACTACCTTAACGCGCCTCTTCCACGGGGTGTCGTGAACGCAGAACCGCATCGAATACCGCCACAGGAGAAATCTCATTAATGCACCTACGGCCTGTCCGGCAGACTCCACTATAGTAGCAATCGCACGGAGTAGGTGGCTCCACAATCTCTCCGCGGCCGTAAAGCTCAAATTCATAGCGATTAAAAATGTTGTTCAGCAGCACTAAAGGCGTACGCGCACCGATCGCCAAGTGCATAGCCATGGTGACCGCACTGACAATGCACTGGCAACCCTCGATCATTGCATAAAAGGTTTCCAATGGTTGAACGCCCGAGGCTAAACAGCCCGTTTCGGCAACTAGCCGGGCTGACATTTCAACTTCCTCCGGGCCTCCTAATAAAAACGGTTGCAATCCGCGCGCCTTCAGCAATTTGATCAATTCAATCCAGAACGCCATCGGCCAAATTCGAGAGGGCCACCGCCTTCCGGCCCCAATGTTTAGTCCGATTGCAGAATCTTTCGGTAGAAGCTCGGCCGCCTTTGCCCTTGCTGCAGGAGTCGTACTGCGAAGCCAATATTCTTCTCTGCTGAAAGGTAACCCAGTGATGTCGAAAATCTCTTCGATGTAGCTTTGCCGGTTGCTGCGGCTATACGGGTTATCTATACCGGTCGCAAATTTGTGCCACGCAGCTTCATCCACCGGATAAGGCACGCCGTGCCGAAGCGTGTAGCCTCGATATTCCGTCGCTTTCGTAGATGCGGCGATGGCACATGCCTCTGGATCCTTGTCCAGGTTCCAACAGAAATCCCACGTGCCCTGCGCTATTCGCGCCATCGTTGCCGCAGTAGGATGAACCGCTTCACAGGCGTCGGCGGGCAGAAGCTCAGGAGAGTGGGTGATCCAAAGTATCTTCGTGCCGGTCTTGGCGGGATCGAGAGTGCGCAGTAGAGGAGTTGACCTCAACACATCTCCAGCCGCGCCAAGTTTAATAATAACCCCGCATCGCTTCGTTAGCTGAAAATGGATACAGGTGCAGCGATGCCCCGCTTCCACGTGCGGCCAACAGGGGCGATTGCCGAGATAATGTACGCAGTCCGTGCGCAGGTTCTCAATCAGCTCGCGTGCTCCGATCATGTTCGTCTATTCGCTTGTTAATACCTGCCAATTGTTCCACTGACTCGCCTGCGACATCACAGGTTAAAGTTCGCTAACGCTCATCCGAATTATGATATTTTTTCACCTCGTGGGCAACTGTTTCGCTGCGGTAAGGGCGGTCAGTTGCGCGAGCGCAACGACGTAAAGTAGGCCAACGGCGCAGGGGATCAAGCCGTTCCGACCTGCTATCCGACATCAGGAACGAGACGGATTATAAGACGCTGTGCGTCTGTCTGGTAAGTCTCAATGTACTTCATTCCATGGGACACTCCGATATTGATCGCGCGCCGCAGTGAGGCGGCCGGGTCGCACGGCGTTCCGCCGTTGTTGCGATATGTGGTATCGCCGTGGAAAAAACCAAAGCATCTGCGCTTGGACCGCCAGCTGGCTGTCATATAATACTCTCCAGGAGGTGGAAGTTGGCGGGATAATCGGCGGGGTGACGGCACAAAGGTTGGGTTTCTCTACTACCGGCCTGCTCGAGCCCCGCTTCATGCGAGCGTTGGTGATGATGCTTCTGGCTTCGTAATCCCCCGCATAGGCGCATCCAGCGTCGAGTCGTTGCCACTGTGCGCCATGGCAGCCGCCTGCTTCGGAAACGCTGTCATTGCGGCGGTCCACTTCACTGGTGGTGAAAGGAGAATCGGCCACTGTGCGATGTGGAATGAACCAATCGTCCAAGAATCGCGTAACCGTTTCCGCCGGTTTCTGGCAAAGGTCCGATCCTGATCCTGAGGCGGCTGAAGTTTCTCTTCTTTGGCCTACACAAGTGCCTTTTGTGCAGGCGGATGCAGAGCGCGCGGAAAACTTCAGGAAAATAGCTAAATGCGGTTGACGAGTGTCCCGTCCCTCGGTAATTTATTAATCCGCTGAAAGCGGGACTCCTCTAATCAAGGAGTTCGTTCTACGTACATTTGGGACTGCAAATTGGACTCAATTTTGTCCCCGGCATGATTAACG
>QHMQ01000198.1 GCA_003217835.1 Verrucomicrobiota bacterium | reverse complement strand
GTTGTCGTTGAGCAACAGCTTGGGGTCCTTGGTCAGGAACGGTTTGCCATCCTTGTCATAGCCATATGTCGTGCCGCCCATGGTGCCGACGATCTGTTCCGGCGGGATGCCATAGGTCTGCTCGGCATACACGCGCACGAAATCCTGGCCGCCGCCGGTGCAGATGTAAGTCTTGTAGCCGTTCGCTCGAAGATACTTCAGCACCTCCTGCATCGGTTGGTAGGTCAGTTCGTTGTAAGGCTTGTGCCAGCGCGGGTCTTTGGCTTCCGCGAACCACTGTTTCACCTCGGCCTGGAACTGTTCCGTGGACATGCCCGTGAGCGTGGCCATCAGGATTTTTTCAAGGTCTGGCATGGTGAGTTTCCCGATGGCCTCGCGGTCGCCGGAAATGACGGTCTTGAACGGCTCAACGTCTTTCAGTTCCGGTTTTTCTTTCACGAGCGCACCGACCCGGTGAAGGCAATACATCACCTGGGAATACATCGGATGCTCGACCCAGAGCGTGCCGTCCTGGTCGAACGTGGCGATGCGTTCCTCGGGCGCGACAAAATTCGCGCCGCCGGTTTCCGTGGTCGCTTTGACAAAGTCTACGATGGCCTGTTTCGCCGGGCCGTCGTTCCACGAGGGGAGCGGATCCTGGGCGTAAGTGGTCGTCAGGCCAGCGATGACAATCGCCAGCAAGACAAATTTATTGCGGATAGGTTTCATGGGCTTGGGATTGGGGAAGGGACTAACCGCGGATTACACGAATAACGCGGATGCCGAGGGGATTGAGAAGAATGATCAATAATGAATGACGAAAGTATCAGCGGTGTTTCTAACGTTGAGTATCAAGTCAGAATTGACTTCAGGAATCCGCGTAATCCGCGGTTAAATCTATTTTGCGATAAGCGTTCACACTTCCGGTGCCGGCATGGGTCCGAAGAATATCCGCAGAGCCTTTTCTCGGCCGATGACGCGGACCAATTCGTGCACCATGCAATACGCGGCGATGAGGACCAAGAGGATGATCTGGATGGCCCAGAAATGCGGCCAGATGATTTCCGCCAGTAGCTTCTTGTTGCCGGTGACAAAGCCGCCCGTCTGCCGCCAGAAATCGATAAGGCGCTCCACGTAGTGAATGAGCGTGGCCATCAGCCAGTAGATTAAGGTCTTCCAGGCGACGTTGTAGATTAGAGGTTTATTTGGAAAGCGATTGATCATCGGCAACATGTCCGCGACTAACACTGCCTTGCCGAGAATGAGGGCCGCAACCGCAATCGATATCGAAGAGACTGGCGAAATCCCGGTTCCCTTCAGCATCAACACGCGAACAAACGCCACGATATGCAAAGCCACGAAGAAAAAGATCGTTGGTGGGAGCAGCTCAAAGAACTCCTTCTTGAGCGTGGTGGATAGTTTGGTCATGGAGTTAGATTGGGATGAGTCTTATCGGTTTCATGGTTCTTTTTCTTGCGCCTAGCTAGGACGGATGCGGCGCGCGTTTCATGATCGAAGATTAGATGATTGAAAAAAGGCGGGCGGCCCTTGTGAGCCGCCCGCCATGACGGTCATTCTGGTTACTGGCTCGGGCCTTTGCTCGCCGCCTGGGCCTGTTCCATTTTTTTCGCCATCTCCGCTTTCACTGCGTCAAGATTGAAACTCGCACCCTTTTGCATCGGCGGGTAATCGAGGAAGGTCTGGAGCTCCTTGCCCATCACCTGCTGGACAAACACAAAGCGCCAGAATTGGAACTTGAACCAATCGAAGTATTGCTGCGCGCCTTCTTTCGTTCCGTTGTTGGGCCAGCCCTGGCGCTCGAACGGATCGAGGCGCAAGTTGATCAGGTACGGCACGTCAACGTGTGTCTTTTCACCTAGCCAGCCTTGGGGTTGGTCGATGAAGCGAAACTTGTAATCGTCAATACGCACCGCGCCGACCGAGCTTTCGCCAAGGTAGAAGATTTCATGACGGTTCGATGGCCCTTTGCCGGTGATAGCATCCATCTGGTTGTAGCCATCCAGGTGGTTCTTGTAAGTCCGGTCGCCGAGTTTCACACCCTTGAGCAACTGGTCGGTGATGTTCGGGTTGCCAGCGGCGGCGAGGAAGGTGGGGAACCAGTCCAGGCCGGAGAAGATACCGTTCTGAACGGAGTCCGCCGGAACATGGCCGGGCCAGCGAAGGATGCACGGCACGCGGAAACCGCCCTCGAGGACGGTTCCTTTGCACTGCGCGAACGGTGTCGTTCCGCCATCGGGCCAGGTGAAGACTTCGGTGCCATTGTCGGTGGTGAAGACGACGATGGTGTTGTCGTCCAAACCGAGGTCCTTGAGCTTCTGCAGCACCAAACCGATGTCGTCATCGAGCTGGGCCATGCCGGCTTCTTCTTCCGACCAGCCGTTTTCCGAGTTGCGCATCTTCTCATACTTGTCCGAGAGATGGGTCACGATGTGCATCCGAGTCGGATTGAGCCAGCAGAAGAATGGCTTGCCGTCCGTTTTAGCCTTTTCGATGAACTTCAAAGCGAAGTCGCGAATCTCGTTATCCACCGTCTTCATTCGCTCGGGATAAAGTGTGCCGGCGTCCTCGATCTTCTGTTTCCCGATCTTGCCCCAGCG
>QHMQ01000122.1 GCA_003217835.1 Verrucomicrobiota bacterium | reverse complement strand
GCCGCTTTCGCTTCGGCCTCAGCAATCGCCTTTTCAAGGTCGTTGTGGTGAAGCCGGTGACGTTTGCCGCCGATGTGGTAGACGACGCGGTAGTACGTGCCGGTCGGTTTCCGATCACGGTAAATTTTCACGGAGCAAGAGCCGCGTTTTACGACAATGGGAAATCTTCGTCTTTTCGCTTTCATGATGCTTAAGTGCGCGAATACTGTCCGAAAAGTGTCCGACTTTGCAAGCAAAATCTTTCAGACAGTCGCAATCCACCTATGAAATGGCAAAGCGACCCTAACGGGATTCGAACCCGTGTTACCGCCGTGAAAGGGCGGTGTCCTGGGCCTCTAGACGATAGGGTCGTAAAAGTAGGCAATATCGAATTGAGTTTGCGGCACGCAAGGCAAATTGGCGGCGCGATCTTGCAGATCGCTCTCAATTAAGAGCGACAATTAACTGTGCCGTGCGGGCAGTAGCTCCTCGATGCTGCGTCAAAACTGCCTCGGCGCTTTGCACTAGTAGCCGTCGCGCTTCATTATTGCGCAGAAGTTTTTCGGCCGCGCGTTCAAGCTGTTCGACATCGAGGACCTGAATCGCGCCGTTCTTCGCGACGAGCGTTTGCGCAAGCGTCGCGAAGTTCTCCATGTGCGGGCCAAAGATGACCGGTTTTCCCGCTACAATCGGTTCGACCGGGTTTTGCCCCCCGTGCGCGGTGAGGCTTTTCCCAACAAAAACGACGGTCGCGATGCCGTACCAGAACTGAAGCTCACCAGTTGCATCGAGAAGCAGGCAATCTGGCTTGGTTTCGTCATCACTGGCCGCTTCGCTCGTCAACCGGACATTCAACGATAAAGCCTTAAGTTGCGCACGGATTTCGCGCAATCGTTCCACATGCCGTGGCGCTATAAACAAGCGCAGCGACGGAAATTGTTGACGCAATTTTAGAAAAACCTTGGCGAGAATTTCCTCTTCGCCACGATGAGTGCTGCCGCCGAAGAGCACCAGTCGCTCCACGAAGGCGTCCAAATTGGATGCGCTAATTCCTTGAATATTCGTTCGATCGCCGAGACCAGTGGGATCGTATTTGATGCTGCCAGTGTGCCGAATTCGGGTGCGCTCCACGCCGAGTTGTTGCCATCGATCGACGTCCTCCGGCTCTTGTACGCAAATCAGATCGAGAAGTCGAAATGTGGGTGCCACTAGGAACCGGAATAATCGAAATCTCGTTTCCGATCTCGGCGATAGGCGCGCATTTACCAGCGCGATTGGGATTCGGCGCCCGTGAGCTTCCGCGACGAGGTTTGGCCAAATCTCCGCCTCAATCAGAAGAATTCTCACCGGTCGAATCACCGCAAAGGCGCGTCGCATGATCGGCCAAAAATCGAGTGGGGTGTACATCACCTCGATCCAGGAAGGGGCATTCTTGTTTGCCAAAGCAAACCCGGTCGTGGTCGTGGTCGTGAGCACGCAATGTAGATCCGGTTCGAGAGCACGCAGCGCGCCCGCCAGTTTGAGCGCGACCGTGACTTCGCCCACGCTCACTGCATGCAGCCATGTGGATTTTAGCTTCGCCGAGCGTGTGCGTACATCGGCCCCGTAAATTCCGACGCGCTGTCCAAATTTTTCGCGGTAACCGCCGCGGCGGAACATCTTTAGCAAATAGCCCGGCAAAAAGAACAAAAGCCCGAGTGGCCAAAGCAAATTGTAGATGATGCGAATCACTATTGGATTGCGGATTCCGGATTGCGGACTGCGGAAAGAAACAGCACTTCGGTTGCGCCATATTTCCTTCTGCGCACAACCCTCCACAACTCTGTTTCAGAAACTTTTTCAGCCGGACGCTTTTCCAGAACGAAAACGCCATTGAGCTCGAGCAATTGCGCCAGATTTTCATTTTTCAGGAGCTTTTCAGTGAAGCGCTCGCCAGATTTTGTGTTTTCGTATGGCGGATCTGCAAAAATGATATGGAACCTTTCGGGCCCGGAAGATCGCCTGAGGAATTCGAAGACTTCCTCCCCGCGCACGCGTCCCTTAAGTTTTGTTTTCGCAAGGTTCTTCTCGATTGTCTCGACTGATTGTCGATCTTCGTCCACAAACAGAGCAAAGGATGCGCCGCGGCTGAGCGCTTCAATCCCGAGCGCGCCGCTCCCGGCGAAAAGATCGAGGACCCGCGCATCGATTATGGCGTCGCCTAAACTGGAAAAGATCGCGGCTTTCACGCGGTCCATGGTTGGTCGAACACCGCTCCTCGGTACTGCCAGGCGGACGCCGCCGGCGCTGCCGGCGATCACTCTCATGGCGGCGGGATTGGAGTTGCGCTGGCTTCTGGTAACGTTGCTTCCGGGGCGGCAGACGGTGAAGGCGCGACGGGAGTTACCACGTCGGTCCGTTTGTTCTTTTTTGGTCTCTCTCGTTTTCCGCCGCCGAACAAGCTGTTGATCGCATCACCAAGATCTTTGAGATCGCGCCCCACCAGCTTATCCATCAAATTTGTTTTTGGCCGATCAACACTACCGCCAACCTGAAAATTGAGGGCAAAGTAGCCTGGGTCGCCAATCGGTTGGAAATTATCGCGAATCGCTCTGAAAAGCTGACCTCGAATTTTCTCGTTGATCGCGAGTTGAGAGTCGAGTTTCAACTTGCCGTCAAACGTGACCGTACCGGATGCGGAGAGGCGAATATTCGGCGAACGCAAGATCAACTCATCGATGGTAACCAATCCGGGACTGATGTGGTACTTCGCCTGGGCCTGTTCAAGACGGAGCTCAGTCAGCTCTTCGATCTGGAGGATTTGCCCGATTGCAACCAGGAGACTGTACTGCTGCACTCTTCCATCGCGCAGAAAAATCTCGCCTCCACCAATTAGCGCGTCGGGATCGGCAGTTTTTCCTGACGCTTCGAATTTTCCCTCCAATTTGCCCTGCACCATTCCCCTGGTGCCGCCGGCATTTGCGACAATCTGATCGGCCTGGACATCACGAAATGTCATGCTCGCACTGAACGGAGAATCCTCTGCCTCCGGCTGCATGGCGAACTGGCCACTGATCTCGCCGTTTCCTGCGCGCGCGGACATTTTCGAAAGCTCCAGCACGTTTGGTTCATAGTGGAGCGGTGATTGCAATTGCTCGAGAAAAAAGCGATCGCGCACTGAAATCTTCGCGATCTTAGCGTTGCCACGAAGAGCGAGACCATTGCGCATGCTGGAGCGAAAATCCACACCTGTGAAGGTCCCAATCACATTACCGGCGCGATCGAGAAAACTGAAATTGCCGCCCTTGATGTTGACTCGTTGAACCTCCGGAGCCAAGCCGGCGTGTGGCCTCGGGGATTTGGCGATTGCGCCTGCCCGTGGTGACAGCGGAGGTACTGGCGTAAACACTGGCGGAGGAGACGCAGTCAAGTTGGGCGACACGGTCGCAGTTCGCGCTTCCGGGGTACTTGGAGTCTGTTCTGCTGAAACAGTTGAAGTCTCTTTTTCTTGCGAACCGGGCAATCGCCATTTCCCTGCCGCGTCTTGCAGCCAAATTACATTTGGATCAATGAGTGACACATCTTTAATCACCAGCCGTCGTGAAAAAAGCGAGAGAAAACGAACGCGAAGACGGAACGTTTTGGCTTCAAGGAAATGACTCCGGCTCACAGCGGAGTTCTGTGCAATGGTAATGCCGCTTAGTTCGAGCCCGCCCCAGGGCGTCACGCTCATGCGGCGAATCTCCAATGCGGCACCGAGTCGCTGACTCAGTTCCTGCTGAATCTTTGCTTGTGTCGCTTGCGATTGCACATACAAGTTCACGCCGATTAAGAGAATCGCGCCGAGCGCAATCACTGTCCCAAAGGCAATCAACACAATCAGGCGTAGCCTTCGCACGCGGAGATGTTACGCAGCCCCAGTTCGAAGAAAAGATCAAAGCCCTTTGCCCTTCTTTCCTGTGTGTGAATAAGACAGTCATCATTCTCAATCCAGCCGCAGGCAGCGAACAAGCAGAGAGTTGGCGGGAACGTATCGAATCGATCGGGCACGGGGTCGCCTTGTTTACCACTTCACGCTCCGGCGAAGCAGAGACGCTGGCCCGGCGCGCCGCAGACGAGGGGTTCGAAAAAATCGTTGCGGCTGGCGGTGATGGAACAGTCAACGAGGTGGTCAACGGTTTGGTGGGAAGCGGGGCGGCGCTGGGCCTGCTCCCGATGGGAACAGTGAATGTCTTCGCGATGGAGCTTGGTCTGCCCGCGCACAATCTCGAACGTTGCTGGGATATTATTCAAGATGGAAACACGCGCCTTGTCGATCTTCCGAGCGCAAATGGGAAACACTTTGTCCAGCTCGCCGGCGTGGGCCTTGACGCGCAAGTCGTGAAGGAAACCAGCCTCGCCTTCAAACGCAGTTTCGGTCCGCTCAGCTATCTCATCTCCGCAGCGCAAATCGCAGCACGGCAGCCGCCGAGACTTTTCATCGAATCGGAGAATGCTTCCATCGATGAGGGGTCTTTTGTTCTCGTTGGCAATGGGCGCTTTTATGGAGGGCCCTTCCCGTTCTTCAAACACGCGGTCATCGATGATGGATTATTTGATGTCGTCGTCTTCAAGCGCCTCGGTTATCTCGAGATCATCAAGTATCTGCAAGACGTGGTGTTCAGTTCGGACATTCGCGTCCCCGAAATTGAATATTTTCAGACCCGGCATTTGCGCGTCACAAGCGAAGAAAATGTTCCTGTGGAACTCGACGGCGAACTGGTTGGGAGTTGTCCGGTTGATTTCCAAATCCGGGAAAAAGCGGTTCCTGTGTTGGCGCCTGCGACTTCCTCGTCGTAATGGACGGCGTTGCGAGAGCTAGTCTTTGCGCTAAATCCGCGTGATGTTCCGCGCAATGGATTGGGGTGATCGTTGGCTTCGAGAAAAAGCAGCGGCGTCATTAAATCCACCGCAGGTTGAAACCACGCTCGTCCAACTTAGCGAAAAATGGCCGGTAACGGCGCCATCGTTCGTCGATATCATCGAACAATTTCCACTCGGCGAAGCTGCCCTGCTTCACCTCCTCGCCGTCTCCAGCAGTTGCGCTGCCAGATTCGTTCGGAATCCGGAAACGCTTCTTTGGCTCCATCAGCCTGAAACGTGTCTCGCGGCGCGTGATTATGGAGAAATGTTCAACGATCTCCTCACTCTTGCCGGCAATTCAATCGCAGCTGAAAATTTCGCGGTTCTTCGCTTTTGGAAGGGCCGCGAGATGACACGAGTCGCGCTGCGCGAACTTGCGAACGTAGCGCCGCTTGAGGAAACGACTGGGGAGCTTTCACAGATCGCAGAGATCTGTATCCGCCGTGTGTTCGAATCTATAAATGCGGAACTCAAGCAACGCCACGGTTCGCCCGATGCCGAATTCGCCATTCTCGCGCTCGGTAAACTCGGAGGCTCCGAGCTAAATCACAGCTCGGATGTGGATCTTCTTTTTCTCTACAGCGATGAAGGCCAGCTATCGCCGCACTTTTCTTATCACGAGTTCTTCAACCGGCTCGGTAAGAAACTCCTCGAAACATTTTCCATGCCTCATCCGGTAGGCTCGCTTTTTCGTGTTGACCTTCGACTTCGCCCAGAGGGCTCGGCTGGACCGCTCGCGCGATCACTCGAGAGCATGGAAAATTATTACGCCGGCTTCGGGGAGACGTGGGAGCGTCTAGCGCTAATCAAGGCGCGCGGGATCGGCGGCAGTCGCCAATTGGCTTACGAATTCCTAAGACAACATCAGCCTTTCATTTATCCGAGGAGCCCGACACCCGATTTGCTCGACGAGATCGCCAGCATCAAGCGACGTATTGAGCGCGACGTTGTCGGACCGGACAAGCTTGAGCGCAACGTCAAACTTGGCACTGGCGGCATTCGCGAGATCGAATTCGTGGTGCAGGCACTCCAACTCATCCACGGCGCGCATCACCCCTTCCTGCAAGAATCGAGCACGTTCAAAGCGCTGAGAGCCCTGCGCCAATTGGATCTTCTCCCGCCTGATGAAGTGTTGGCGCTCGACAAAGCCTACCGGTTCCTCCGGCGCGTTGAGCATCGTTTGCAAATCGAGGCCGAACAGCAGACTCACACGGTTCCGCAAGAACGGGTCGCTCTGCGGCGACTCGCCCTTAGCCTCCGCTTTTCATCTGAGGAAGATTTTACTTCGGTGCTGGGGGAAAACATGCGAGCCGTTCGCTCCATTTTTCAACGGGTTATTTCCGGAACGCATGCCGAACCAGTCCAAATTGATCTGGCAATTTTCAGCGACCAAAAACGCGCTGCCAAAGCGCTCGGCGATCTGGCGCAAGGCTCCACCAGTTTCCACATCGCGCCCCGCACCCGTCAAATATTTCGCAAACTGCGTCCGGTTTTACTTGAGTGGCTGGCAAGATCGGCGGATCCAAATGCGACTCTCAATCAATTCGTTCGTTTCGCAGAGGCCTACGGCTTGCGCAGTCTGCTCTTCGAGCTTCTCGTGACAAATCCTCGATTGCTCGAACTGTTAGTAAAAACTTTCGATGCCAGCCGGTCTGCGAGCGAGCTTTTGATCCGCCGGCCGCAGCTCCTCGAGGAAATCACGCGCGGAGAACAGCTCGACCAGGCAATCACACTTGAGGAACACTTGTGCCATCTCACTTCACTGGATCTGGAAGGGGTGGGCTTCGATGAAGTCCGCGCTTATCGGCAAACCCAGTTGCTCCGAATTCTCCTTCGCGACGTGTTAGGTCTTACTACTCTTGCTGAGCCGCAGCCCGAACTTGCCGCCCTTGCCGAAGCCTGTCTCCTCGTTGTGACCAAGCTTCTCAGAAGCGAGGAGTTGACCATTATTGCTCTCGGGAAATTTGGCGGACGCGAGATCAGTTATGGTGCAGATCTGGATGTTATATTCGTTGGGGACGACATTCGGGCTGCTCAAAATCTGATCGTTACAATGGCGCAGCCAACCGGCGAGGGAAATATTTGGGTGCTTGATGCGCGACTCCGCCCTGAAGGAGAAAAGGGGCCGCTCGTCTGTTCTCTCGAGACCTACCAACCGTATTACGCAAGTCGAGCCCAACCATGGGAATTACAGGCGCTCACTCGCGCACGCGCTGTTACGGGTCCACTGCAAAACGAGTTTATCGAAATTGCGAAACGCGCCTGGCGCGAGGCCGGTCGACATGTCGATCTTTGCATGAGAATCGACAACATGCTCGAGCGCATTCGGCGCGAGCGGGGAAGCGGATCCGATTTTCTCGATTTCAAAACGGGGACCGGCGGAATCATTGAAGGCGAATTCTTGGTTCAAGCGCTGCAGATGCGAGAAAATATCTGGGAACCCAATTGGAAAAATGCCATCAACCGGTTACGCGAAGTAGGGCACCTCTGTGATTCGGAGACCGCCAATCTCAAAAATGCCTACGGGTTTCTGCGGCAATGCGAATTGGCGTTACGACGGTACGAGAACAAAAGCGTTTCAGCAATTTCGGACGATCCGAGCGAACAACGAAAGCTTGCCCTTCGTCTTGGCCATCAGGACCTGGACGCCTTCCGTGAAAAGTACGTCGATGCCCGCGAGACCATCCACGCCCTCTATAACCTGCGCGTTAAGAACGCTTCCGATTAATTTGGGTTACCGCCCGGCAATTAATTGCCACATCGCTTGCAACACGAGAAGGCTCACAATCAAACCCGTGCAAACAATGACAAACAGCAGACTGAGAACTGCGACAAGGAATATCCAATCGCCTTTTCTCGACCGCGTAGGCGCCGCGGAATAGCGCCGGAGCAGCTGATAGTTGCGCACGTTCGACTTGAACCAGAATGAAAACGCATCGCCCAGCCCCGGAATGATCCCGACCAGCTCGTTGATCAAAATGTTCGTTGCCATGCGGGCGAGCAGAATTTTCGGAACGCCGTATCGCGCTGCGTGAATAAGTGCCACCGCCGAAATTATTGCGGAGGACACGTCCCCAATGCCGGGAAGGAGACCAATAATCGGATCCAGGCCGAAGCGGATTTTCGTTCCGGGAAAGCGCAGGAATTCATCCATGATGAGCGCAAGCCACCGGAAAAGTGGTTCAAGGGAGGCACTCGTCCGGCGGCTGCCCGATCGATCTTCGGGAGGGAGGACTTCCCACTCGAAAATTTTCGATTGCTGACGCCGAAAGTCTTCGCGTCCTCGCGACTTCTGCTCGGAGTCGTCGATTTGCGATTTCATTGCGACAGATCGTTCGCAAATTACAAATCGCAATTCGTAAGTTAACCCGGAATTCCCTTGAGCATTTCGGCGTTCGTCGGGAACTTTTTCACAAACATCAGCAGACGCTGGATCGCTTCCTCCGGTTTGTGACCGGCGAGGCCGCGACGGATGAGGTTGATTTTCTCCAGTTCCCACGGTTGCAGCAGCAATTCTTCGCGCCGCGTGCCGGAGAGGAAAATATCGATGGCCGGATAAATCCGCTGATCGCTGATTTTTCGGTCGAGCACCATTTCCATGTTTCCGGTGCCTTTAAATTCCTGAAAGATGAGTTCGTCCATCCGGCTCCCGGTTTCGATCAGCGCCGTGGCGACAATGGTAAGGGAACCGGCTTCTTCGGTGTTACGCGCCGCTGCGAAAATTTTGCGCGGAATTTCCATCGCGCGCGCGTCGATGCCCCCACTCATGGTGCGACCGCCGCCAGCCATCGCATTATTGAATGCGCGAGCCGTGCGCGTGATCGAGTCGAGCAGGATGAATACGTGTTTGCCGGCTTCGACGAGCCGTTTGGCGCGCTCGATGGCGAGCTGCGCGATGCGCGTGTGACTTTTGATGTCGGCGTCGTTGGAGCTGGCCATCAATTCCGCCTTCGGGTGCGAACGGCGGAAATCCGTGACCTCCTCGGGGCGTTCATCGACAAGCAGAATAATGACGTGCATGTCCTTGTGATTTTTCGTGACCGCCTCGGCGATGTGATGCAGTAGCGTCGTCTTGCCGGTGCGAGGCGGGGCGACAATCAATCCGCGCTGCCCCATGCCGAGGGGCGTCATCAAATCCATGATGCGCGTCGTGTACCGCTCGGGATCCGTCTCGAGCTTGATCCGTTTGTTCGGATTAATCGTGGTAAGCTCTTCAAACGGTCGCAGGCCCTGATATTTCGGCGGCTCGTCACCGTTAATTGTCAGCAGCTTGACTAATTGGGGACCGCGGTTGCCGCGCCGTGTTTCGCCATAAATCCACATCCCGTCGCGCAACGCAAAACGGCGAACGATCTCCGGCGTCACGAAAATGTCCTGCGGCGTCTGCACGAAATTGCGCTTGGCGTCGCGAAGAAAACCGAATCCTTTGCCAGAGATCTCAATGATACCATCGCCGAATTCCGGCTCACGCTGAACTTGTTCCCCGTTCTCAACGGCGCTCTCGCCCCCTTCAGGTGATTGTCGATCCAATGTTTCAACACCCACGTTCCCAGCGACGGAATCAGCGGTCGCCGGCGAAGAATTTGGGGACTCATTATATGAATCACTGAAATTCCGATTACCTCGATCCTGATAACGTCTTCGCGGATAACGGCGGCGCGGGCGATGCTGGCGTTGTTCTGGCGCAGCAGATGCAGTTTCCGGCGGTGAGGGCTGGTTTTCGTTTTCTTCGTTCATAGATTAAATGGAATTCATCGCTGCAGCGGGGCAGCACCTTGGGCGGGTTTGCTGTGAGCAATTAACTTTTCAGACCGGCAACCTGGCCAGCAATTCGTCGGGAATTTCTAAATTTGAATAAACGTTTTGCACGTCGTCGTCCTCGTCGAGCGCATCACACAAGCGCAGAACCTGTTGTGCGACGCTTTCGTCGGCGACTGGAACAGTCGTATCGGGAATGAACGTAAACTTTTGCCCATCGGTTGTTACGCCCGCATTCTTGAGCGCGTCAGCTACGGCGTAGAGCTGATCGTGGGAAGTCGTAATAACATACTGATCCTCGTCGGTTGTCAACTCCTCTGCTCCCGCCTCCAGCGCGAGCTCAAGAATCTGATCCTCATTGATACGTGATCGAGGGACGCTGATTTGGCCCTTCTTATGAAACATGTATGAAACACTTCCCGCGGAGGCGAGATTGCCATTGTTCTTGCTAAAGATGCTGCGAATCTCCGCGGCTGTTCGGTTCTTATTGTCGGTTGCGGCTTCAACGATCACGGCGACACCGCCCGGCGCATAGCCCTCGTAAACGATCTCATCGAAGTGTTGCGTCTCGTTGCCCTCGCCCGTGCCACGTTTGATTGCGCGCTCAACGTTATCGTTAGGCATGCTTTGCCCGCGTGCCACCTGGATCGCACTGCGCAGACGCGGATTGCCATTGGGATCGCCACCGCCGGTTTTAGCGGCGATGGTGATTTCCTTCGACAATTTGCTGAAGATCTTGCCGCGTTTCGCGTCGATCGCGCCTTTGAAACGCTTGACCTTCGACCATTTACTGTGTCCCGCCATGGTGCGGAGTTCTACTTGATGCTTTGCCTAACTAAAGATGCCGATTCTGAAAAGCGCCCCGCAAGAGAATGACTGGCGAGGAAGAAATTAACGACCACTATTCAAACGGCAAAAGCTTGGTTTGTCAATCTACGGGCTTCGGCGCGAAGAAGGAACAAGAACGGCTATGGCCGAGAGCCCGAAGACGAGCGCGGCCGAGAATAAACAGTAGCGGCAGAACGCGTGCAGGACGAACGCTTGCACATACAGCAGCCAAAGCGTGGCGAGGAACATCGTTCCTACGGTAAGCGTGAGAAATGCTCTCGCGCGCGTGTATCCGAAAGCGGCGAATGTCGCAAAGCTGAACACGCCGAAGTAAGCAAGTGTGCCGAAGGCTGCCACCGGTATTCCGGCGACCCGCGCATACGAACTGCCGAGCACACGAAAGCAATCTGGCGAGCCTCCGCAGACCAGCGTCTCGCCAGTCAACGCCTGCACCGTCAGGTAAGTCGCATCCGCCAGCCCAAGCAGCGCGATGAATGCCGCGATTGTATAGAGGGTAATTGAAACGCGTGAACCGGTCAGTTTCATTACTGTTCTTGTTAAAACG
>QHMQ01000191.1 GCA_003217835.1 Verrucomicrobiota bacterium | reverse complement strand
AACAATGGGAGGAGCGTGCAGAAAAGACGGTTAACGCATTTCAGCCCACACTCTCGCGTTTTCCAAGCGCTATGCCGCAAATGCTGGTGGCGCTCGATTTTAGCTCGAGCAAGCCACGACAGATCGTGATCGCGGGAAAGAAGGATGCACCGGAAACAAGAGCGCTACTGACTGAGGTGCATCGCCATTTTCTGCCCAAGACAATTCTGCTCCTGGCGGATGGCGCTGAAGGTCAGAAATATCTCGGTGAAAAACTTGAGGCGATCCAGGCCATGTCGATGATCGACGGAAAATCAGCCGCCTATGTTTGCGAAAATTTTACCTGCAAAGCGCCGGTAACTAATTCAAACCAACTTGCTGCACTGCTGGCGCAGTAATTTAAGAAACTCGACTCGAATGCGTTCGCGGACGGGCTATGACCTCATTCCAGATTTTTCGTCAGCACCAGTTCGGTGCCACGGCGCTTGAGCAAGTAATCGACTTCATCAAAGGCGTTGCGAATGAGATATAAACCGAGCCCGCCCGGTTTGATCATGCCATGGGACCGGCCCTTCATTTCCTGCGGCGTAACTTGTTCACCATAATCGCGCAACCGCATGCGCACACATTTACGCAGCCCTTCCATCGATAATGCGATTAGTTGATCGTCCCGCAACCGATAGGCATAGCGAATGATGTTCGTACATGCTTCGTCGACGCCGAGCACCATCAGCAGCCGCTCTTTTTCTGAAAACGGAAAACCATTTAAAAAGTCCCGGACGCAGTTCCGCATCAAGGCAAGATTGCCGGTATGGCTGCTGAATTCGACTGTCTTTTTCTTCATCGACCCACAAGCAAGCTGAACAGACTAGTGAAAGTCATTCAAGTCCGAAGCTAGAGAACGTTTGCAAGATCGACAACCGCTCCCCCTGAAAACACGATGGACAGTCAGCAAAACCGTTGTTCAATTTCATTCTATGTGGAAGTCGCTCGTGGCCGCTCTACTTTTCGTCACCCCGGCGCTGGCGCAGGAGCAGGCCACAGCTTACGAAGCTTTGCGGGTGGTCGGGACGCAATTCGGTCGCGGCGCTCTCAAGCATCTTGTATCGATTACCGGTGTGGGAGGCAATCCGCAGCCGGAGAGCTGGAAAATCACGCTGGAGGATTCAAATGCGCCTGGTAGTGTGCGTGAAATTCAGGTTGCTGGTGGCCGCATTGATTCCGAACGCGCACCGTCCCGCTCAATTGCCGGTTCTACGGAAGGAGCAACGATCAATACAGCTCACCTAAACCTCGATTCCAGTGGCGCGTATGCAGTCGCGAGCCACACCGCAGAAAGATCGCACACGCGTTTTGCGACCGCCAGTTACACCTTGCGCACAGATGAACGCGGCGAGCCCGTTTGGATTGTTACGCTCGCAAACAAATCGTCGCGTCCGGTCGGTACGATCTACGTCGGCGCGAGTCGCGGCACGGTCACGCGCACGGAAGGAATGTTTGCCGGCGCGACGATGGAGGATGTGGAAACAGGGGAAGATCGCGACAACGCGGACGAAGGCGGAATCATTGGCACCGCCAAGGCGCGAATCAAGCACACCTTCCATCGCACCCAGGAAGAAGCGCAGGGCATGTTCGAGAGAGTGAAGCGCTCGTTTTCCGATTTCATTAAACGCGATTGAGTTATTTAATTGTAGAGGCGGCTGTGTCAGCCGCCTGTTTATTATCTTCGGCGCGTGGCACAAGCACCGCTACATTTCGTGGGCGCTACTCCGTATTGGGATTTGGCGCAATGCGGTATTTGTGAGATGACTTCTAGCGGCGCAAGCCAGCGGATCAAGCGACAGTGCTAATGAAGATTCCCAAAGAGGAACGCGACAAGTTTTGGCCATCCCTGCCTTTTGCAGAGTGGAAGGAAACGGCGGCAACGCTGCACATGTGGACGCAAATCATCGGCAAGATCCGCCTCACGCAAACCCCCTGGACGAATCATTCCTGGCACGTCACCCTCTACGTCACTGGGCGCGGCCTAACGACTTCACCGATTCCGCATGGCCTCTCAACGTTCGAGATCAGTTTCGATTTTATCGATCACCAGTTGCGCATTGATGGCAGCGACGGCAGGCGGCGCGCGATCGAGTTACGGCCACGCCCCGTTGCGGATTTTTACCACGCGGTGATGAAGACGCTGGCTGAACTGGAGCTGCCTGTGACCATCAACACGACGCCGAACGAAATCCAGGATGCGATTCCGTTCGAGCGCGATGAAACCCACCGCTCGTATGATCGCGATTATGCGAACCGGTTTTGGCGTGTCCTTCTACAGGCCGATCGCGTGTTTAAGGATTTCCGCTCGCGCTTCTGCGGGAAATGCAGTCCGGTGCATTTTTTCTGGGACAGTTTTGATCTCGCCGTCACGCGTTTCTCCGGGCGTCCAGCGCCTCCGCATCCCGGCGGCGTCCCGCATCTACCCGATGCGATCGCGCGCGAAGCTTACTCGCAAGAGGTGAGCAGTCTCGGCTTTTGGCCGGGTGGCGGTCCGG
>QHMQ01000172.1 GCA_003217835.1 Verrucomicrobiota bacterium | reverse complement strand
ATTATATAATTGAGCTGGGCTTCGCGCCCGTGATTCGGAACGACATCAAGGTCGCAAGCAGGATCGGGATTCTGATAATTGATCGTTGGCGGAATCCACTGCCGATCCAAGGCAAGTGCACAAAGCGCAGCCTCAATCGCGCCGGTCGCGCCGAGCGGATGCGCGTAATACCCTTTCGTCCCGCTGACTGGAATTCGCTGCGCATCCTCGCCAAACACTTGTTTGATCGACATCGTTTCAGCGACGTCATTTAGTTGTGTTGAGCTGGCATGCGCGTTGATATAATCAATCTGCTCGGGAGCCAGTTGCGCATCCGCCAATGCATCGCGCATTGCGCGAATGCATGAATCACCGCTTGGCAGGGGCGCGGTCATGTGGAAAGCATCGTTGTTTAAGCTGTAGCCGAGCACCTCTGCATAGATGTGTGCGCCGCGTACCCGAGCGTGTTCAAGCTCTTCAACAATGAGAGAAGTGGCGCCTTCGCCCATGACGAATCCATCGCGCATTAGATCGAATGGGCGACAGGCCAAAGCAGGATCGCCTGACCAGCGGCTCATCGTTTTAATGATGTCGAATGCCCCGACTGTGATCGTCGTGAGAGGTGCCTCCGCTCCTCCGGCGACGATCACATCGGCGAAATCATCCCGAATATAACGGAGCGCTTCGCCTACTGATACTGTGCCGCTGGCACAGCTATTCGAGTTTGTTGTGCCTACGCCGCGAAAACCGAATTCAATCGCAATGTTCGAATGGGCTGACCCACCAAAAACCTGGACAGCGAGCGTGGGTTGAACTCCGCGGGCGCCCTTTTTCAAATACCGGATGTATTGATCTTCGGCCTTGCAGACGCCGCCAAGTGCGGTCCCAAAACTGACCCCGACGCGATGCTGTGGTTTTTCGCGGGAATATTCGAACTGCGCGTCATCGAGTGCGAGCTCCGCCGATGCGACGGCGAACTGCGCATAGCGATCAAGCCGTTTTAAACGGTGCGGCGGGAAAAATGCCTCCGGATCCCAATCGCGAATCTCGCCCGCGCAACGCACGCGGAAAGCGCTGGGATCGAAGCTTGCGATGCTGTTGATGCCGCTCTTCTCGGCGAGAATTCCGTTCCAAAACTTTTCGCGCCCATGTCCGACGCAAGTGATTGGACCGATCCCGGTGATGACAACACGTCTTCGGCTCATGCGGTAACCTTGTTCGCACTTTCCTCGACGTATGACTTCATGCAGCGCAATGTTTTACTGGCGATGTTATGAATGAAAAAATCGCCGATAATTTTGTCGGCAATCGGGGCCAGTAGATTCACCCGAAAAGCCAAATCGTGTTTAATCTCGACCAGCACTCCGGTCGGCGCATCCTGAAATGTCCAAACTACGCACATACCTTTCGTGAACGCTTTTAAATGATGAAAGTGAATTTCAAGGCGCTCGCGATCGATTACTTGTTCGGAAGTCCAGGAAATCGGAATGCCGGAACGCGTGGCCGCCATCACGACCACATTGCGATCCGGACTGCGCTTCAAATAACGAATGGAGCGATAATGCGGCAAAATCTTCGGCCAAAGCTCAAGGTCCGCTGCTGTTTCGAAGATCGACATCTTTGGCGCATAGATGATGATTGAGTTGATCTTGCGCATTCGAGTGATGGTAAACAGTAAGACGCTAACCCGCACCGCGACTATCGATGTCGCGAGGCTTCTATGGAACACAAGACAGTTCGTCGAAAACCATTTTAGCGAAAGAAGAAAAACATCGCGCGACGTATTAAAAGACCGCACACGCGCTGACGAAATGTTGCAGATCTGGTAATTGCAGAGCCGCACGGGGCAAGGGGGCAGGGAACCTGCCACACCCGGCCTCCGCGACGGGAAGGCCACCTTGCGTGAAGCCACTCCGCTATTCAGGCGGACCTTCTCGGGATACTGATGTTTAGCTTAGCGCCCGTGTCCGTGCCCAACCGACAAGGTCGCCGTCCGTTGCGACATTCTCGCGGACTGTTGCAAAGCCCTGTTGGTTTGTTGGAAGCAGGCAACGTCGTACTGGGACACTACGTGCGTGTTGCCAGACGAGATGCCGCCCTTGCTGTCGGGATTCGCGTAGTGGGTGCCCGCAACCCCGCTGTCGTTGAATGCCGAGCCGCGTGCCGACGCCGCATTCCCGGGGTGCATCGTTGAAACCTCACAAGAGACGAGTGGGTTCTGGCTTGGTTGGCCCTTAGCACCCGACGTATGCGGGTCCAAGGCGAGTGCGACCCCGCCAAGTGTACAGCACACAACTATTGCTAATATGGTTATTAATCTCGTTTTCATACCTGTACAATCGGAGCGACGTCGGTTCGCGAACCGCACTGCAAAAGTAACAACCCTGTTACTTTTGCAGATCATTCGGCCA
>QHMQ01000113.1 GCA_003217835.1 Verrucomicrobiota bacterium | reverse complement strand
CGGGAAAGACGCAGCGCTCGAAGGCAAAATGTATGTGCGCTTGGAAGACTCGAAGGAGACGTTTCTTGCCGGACAATCCATCAAGAAGGACATCGACAAAAAGCCAGAGGAATTTCGGGACAGGAAATTGACGGACCTGAGCACCGCGCAGGTGTCGCGTCTCATATTAAAAACGCCTGCGGGTGAAATGGGGCTGCAGAAGAAAGGCGATCATTGGGATATTATGAAGCCACTCCGCGCGCGAGCCGATGAACAGCAGGTGCGCGACTTGATAGCGCATGTCACATCGGCGCGGATTCAACAATTTGTGGCCGATGATCGCGGCGACCTGCATGCCTATGGCTTGGCGGAGCCACGTGGATCGATCACGCTATTTGGTCAGGAAGAGAAGAAAGATCAGAAGGTTGAGATCGGCGGATCGATCAAGGTATTTGGCCAAGAGGACAAGGGTCAGATGCTGCAGATCGGCGCCGTATCGCAAAAAGAAAAGGATCAAGCTTATGTGCGGTTCGCACCGCGTGGGTTCGTTTACACGCTACCGAAGAGGATCGAAGAGGTTCTTAACACTAAACCAGATGATCTGCGCGACCACCATTTGGTCCGGATCGACACGAATATTCTGGATCGAATCACGATCGACGCGCCAGGCAAAGGTAAGACCGTTCTCGCGCGTAAAGGTGATGATTGGACAATCGCCAGTAGCAAGAACACACCGGCAAATTCAGGCGAAGTCCGCCGCTTCATTGACACGCTACAAAATGAGCAAGTGACAAGATTTGTTGAAGACGTCGCTTCCAATTTGCAGAAATACGGCCTCGATAAACCACAATTGCAATTGACGCTCAGTTCATTCGCTTCGGAGAACACGGCCGAGACTCGAGCTGGCGAACAGGCCTTTGCAACGATCACCTTTGGAAAAGTGGATGGCGATAAGGTTTACGCCCGCCTCGCCGATGAACCATTTGTCGTGGCGGTCCGACGCACATTAATCGATCAAATTTCCACCAATCCTTTGCAATGGCAGGAATTGTCGATCTTTAAGTTTAAGCCGGAACAAATTCATCGGTTGAGCGTGACTGCGAAATATGAGGTGACGCTTGCGCGGGACGCAAAAGGGGAATGGAATTGGGTAGCGGGAGGCGGTCCGATTAATCAAGCCAATTTGCGGTCGCTGCTCAATACCCTATCGAATTTACGTGCTGTCCGTTGGGTTGGTCCGACTATCCCGCAGCATGGCTTCGATAAACCGCAGCTCGCGATCTCGTTCACGACTTCGCCCGACGATAAGAGCCCGCATAGGCTGTTCGTTGGCAGCATGGCCGGCGCCGGAACATGGTTTGCGCATGTGGACGAGCGCGAAGGCACGTTTGTCATCAACGATTCCGATCTTAATCTGCTCCGATTGCCTCTCGCGCTCGCGCCTGAGAGCCCTCCTGCGCCAGCAGCCGGCGCGAACGCATCACCGGTTCCTTCAGCGAGCGCGAGCGCTTCGCCAGTCACGACTCCAAGGTAGGGTGCTAATTGCCCTCAATCCTGCCTTTTCTCTGCCGTATAGATCGTAACGATGCCGCTGCTGAGCGGTTCCGCATTGGCGTTCCGGAAACCGCTCGCTTCGATTAATTGAAGCATGGTCGCGCCGCTAGGAAATTCTTCGATTGACTGGCCGAGGTAATCGTAGGCATTCTTTTGTCTCGTGACAAAGGAACCGAGAAACGGCATACATCGATGCAGATAGAAGCGGTAAACCCCGCGAAAGACCGGCGATCGAGGTAGAGAAAATTCAAGAATGAGCAAGTGGGCGTTCGCAGTGAGGATGCGTGCCATTTCGCGTAATGCTCCGCCCCAATCTTCCAGGTTGCGCAAACCGAAGGCAACCGTCGCGCAATCGAAGGAGGAATCGGCAAAGGGCAGTCTCATCACATCAGCCATGACGGTTCGCTCCACGCCCTTCTTCTTCGCCAGCTCCAACATTTCAGCTAAAACGTCAACGGCGACGATTTCTGCGTTCGGCAATTTCTTCCGGATTGCGAGCACGAGATCTCCTGTCCCGGTGGCAAGATCGACAATGCTTTTGGGCGTCCAACTTGCAATGATTTGCGCAGCATGACTTCGCCAGTAGAAATCCGCGCCGCAACTCAGCACATGATTTGCTAAATCGTAGCGTCGCGCGATTGACCCGAACATTTGCCGGACCCGCTCAGGCTGTGTCGTTATACTAGACTTATTCAATCTCTCAAGATTGAGCATTCGGACCTGACTCGCAATCCGTTGCGTTTGCCCATCCATTTAGCGTGTTTACCACGGCTTGCTTTTCTAGCTCTAACCTTCAACTGCCTTTAATTGCGCGGATCGAATGCTAATTTTGTAATAAAAGATAATTGCTATCTCAGGTAACTCCGGCTATGTGACCACACATGGACACATCTACTAGAGCTTTACAAGAAGCCATCTCGATTCGCCGACAAATCGATGCTTTGGAAAACCGCCTTTCCTCAATCCTCGGAGCTTCCTCCCCAAGCTCTTCAGCCCGCGGAGGTCGTCGACGGATGTCGGCCGCGACTCGAGCCAAACTTGCTGCAGCCGCTAGGGCTCGCTGGGCAAAGCAAAAGGCGGGAAGGAAAACAACGACAACCTTACCCAAGAGAAAAGGCGGAATCACACCTGCTGGACGAAGGAGGCTTTCCCAATTGATGAAAGCTCGCTGGGCAGCAAGAAGGAAAGCGACGGGGAAAAAATAAATTAGTTAATCCGCGCGGCATCCCCTGAGGGTGAGAAGAGCGGCCGTCGTCGTTGCGCTGTGCATTGTCGCGCTCTTCGCCAGTGCGCTCTCCGGTCGACTCGCAGACGCCGGGCGCGGCGTGGCGTGACGGTGGTGGGATACCTTCACCGAGGGCATTGTCCCTGAAAAAAGGTTGCCAGACGGTTCACCAAGCTGCTCGCGAGAGGACTCGAACCTCCACGGGTTGCCCCATACGGTCCTGAGCCGTACGCGTCTGCCAATTCCGCCACGCGAGCAAACGACAGCGGCGCCCCAACAATGCGCATGCGTCAGCGAGCCGCAAGGTCAAACCAAAGATGTCGACTTTGGGATAAGGACAAGCGGTCGATGGTCGGTTGAGTTAACCCAACCGTTTCTTGCGCGCACGAACTTCCACTTGATGTGCTTTGCGTGCGTGACCAAGAGAACGCAAAAGATCGGCGTAATTCGAAGCGACAATCTCGTAATCTTTGGAGGGTTTGTCGCTCGCTTCCCAACTCTTGAGCGAAGCGCGATAGAGCTCAGCCGCCTTGGCGTGATCGCCACGCGAATGATAGACCACCGCAAGGTTGCATTTAGATTGCGCGATATCCGGGTGGGTGGGCGGAAACACCTTTTCGCGAATACCCAATGCCCGAAGATGCATTTTCTCCGCCTCGGTGTAACGGCGCTCGTTCGTATAAAACACAGCCAGATTATTCAGCACAGACGCGACATCAGCATGATCGGGCCCGAGTTGCTTCTCGTAAATTTGCAGAGCATGCAAATAGTATGGCTCTGCTGCTTTTTGCCGTCCTGACTTGCGGAAAATAAGCGCAACATTGTTTAACATTGTCCCGAGATCCGAGTAAGGGAGATCTTCGAGCTGGATGCCAGCTGCAATCGCTTTCTCGTAGAAACCGATCGCTTCCTCAGAGTGACCAAGATTATCGCATAAGAAGGCAAGGCGGCGGGCGGAGCGATAGATGACACGCTGGTCCGGTGTTTTTACTTTTTCCAGGATCGCATGGGCTTTGACCAGATATGCCTTGGCCGAGGCGCGATCGCCCTTTTGATCAAGAAGCTGTCCTAATTTCTCGAAACTGGTCGCTAACGGACTCCCCCCATCAGGAAAGGCACGCTTGGCAACCTCGAGAGCCGTTTCAGCAACGCGAATTGCTTCAGGCAGGCGGTTGCTGGCACGGAGGGTATCAAGTTTGTCATTGAGGATCGACCAAAGCTGTTCTTCGCCTTTCATCAAGCATCACCAACCCTCGCTCAGTTGGACCACTAATCGCGTGGCAAGATCTTCAGTGGCGAGTGGCAGTGCTTGCCGTTCGTCTGTGGTCACGTCCGAGCTAACGAAAAAGCTGGTGCCTCCTCTAGTCTCTGCCGATTCCAGCTGGGCTCCGTCCCGTCCGATGACGCTGAACTTCACAGTTATACTCAGGTTGAATTCAACCGTGGCGAGCACATTCCCACGCACCGAACGCGCTGGGGTCCGGTCGATGCGCGTAACTTCAGCCGTCAATGTAGCGTCCGCATCTTCGCCCCTTGCAATCTGAAACGTTCCATCTTGTTGCAACTGCTTGATCACTGTATCCGTGACCAAGACTTCAATGTGAGGGAGGAGCGTGCGGTTTTTGAAGGTCGGAACCGCAATTGTGTGAACGTCGCGGAGGTAGTACGGCTTTACCGGTCCGATGTGATAGCCAAGGCAGCCAGTTAAACTAAAGCAGGCGAGTGCTGCCGTAAATATAGCTTTCACGGCGCCGGTGACGCCGATGCTTCAGGAGCAGGAGAAGCGCCGGAGGTTGTGCTCGCGCCCGGTGGGGCCGGTAGTGGTTCAGGCGCAGTTGTGGTGTCCGGTGCAAGGGAAGCCGGCGGCGGTAGCGAAACATCCGTCTCTGGCGCAGGCAATGGTGCTTCGTTGTTTGCCGGGCCTGGCTTGGCCCCTGATCCGCTCTTGGCCGTCCGTGCTTCATGCGCATCCCCTTTTTTCTTGCCCGCCTCTGCTGGGGCAAATGCAGGCTGAAGCGCCGCTTCGCCGACTTTTGTGCGCAACTGATCGATCCGCTTTTTAGCGCGATCGCTCTCAGTTGATCCTGGCTGCTGACGAATTACCTCGTTATAGTAAATGACCGCGGCACGATAATATTTCTGTTTGTCGTAAAATTTCGCTACTTCGAAGGAACTGGATGTTTGCTTTTGCTCAAGCAGGTTGAGATTATCGCGCGCTTGTGCTGCTTTCTCGCTGTTTGGGTAGTGAAAAAGGAAATCCTGGAACGCAGTTTTGGCGTTGCCAGCGGCTGCCATGTCTTTTGTGCCCGTTCGCGAGGCGTGGAACCAGATGTAACCGATCTGGTATTGCGCATCTACCGCGATCGGTTCGTTCGGAAACTTGTTCACCACAGCCTGGTACGCTTCAATGGCCGCATCGTTCGCACCCTGCTTCTCCCGCGCGAGGCCAATATCAAATTGCGCGCGCGCTGTGTACTTTCCGTACGGTGCCGTCCGAACGACAGACGCAAAAATGGTCACGGCGCGTTCGAGCGAGGACGCGACCGGGATGCCGAGGATCCTCAACTTTTTGCCCGCTAAATAGACTTCCCCGATGCGAAACTGCCCCTCGATTGCTTCATCGAAATGCGGACTGCCAGGGTATTTTTCCACCAATTGGCGAAACGATTCTGCGGCTCGGAAATAATCGTGATTTTGCTCTTGTAGCTCCGCAGCGCGAAAGAGCGCGCCAGCCGCGAGGGCATCTTTAGGGTGGCGTTTGACGAGGCTCTTGTAAGCTTTGATCGCGCGTTTCGTGTTGCCTTCTTTTTCCGCGGTTTGTCCAATCTGAAACAGCTCCGCTGCATTACCGCTTATCTCCTCCTCACCAGGTGCGACGTACTTGGTCTTTTTACCTGGTTGAAAGATCACGGAAGCCATGCCGGCGTCGGCCAAGGCGAGAACGGCAGCGATGAAAACAACAAGGGTGCGAATTCGGAAATACATGGGGTGTGGCAGGGTAATTAAGTTATCGATTCCGTCAAGTTAAGCAGCCGCTCTTCCCAACGCCTCAAAGCAAAATTCATCGACATCTCTTCAGCTCGACATCTTTCCGAGAACGCAAAATCGATTAATCTTCTGATTTCATTTTGAATCTGACCGACCAGCAAAAAATACGCATCGGTGCATGCGCTTGGAGTTTTGAAGACTGGCGTGGCGCTTTCTATCCGCCGGACTTGCCAGACTCTCAATGGCTCGAATTTTATGCCCGCTATTTTCCGGCCGTTGAAGTGGACTCAACTTTTTATGGCGCTCCCGCGGAAAACACCGTTCGCCGCTGGATCGAGATGACCCCCGCCGGTTTTCGCTTCGCTTGTAAACTCCCCCGCGAGATCACGCATACACGCCGACTGCGCGAATGTAGCGCCGAATTAAATTCGTTCCTTCGCGCTCTCGAGCCGCTCGCGCCAAAGCTCCAGGTCATTCTGATCCAGCTTCCGCCATCGTTCGCACCAAAAGACGGGAAGCCGGCGCTTCGTAAATTTCTCGAACAGTTGCCGCGGGGTTTTCGTTTCGCGATTGAATTTCGGCATGCCGGCTGGCATCGACCGCAGATCATCCGTCTCTTAGAAAAATATCGCGTCTGTTGGGTCTGGGCCGATATCACGCCACTCAACGAGCGGAATCTTGCCCCTTTCGAATTCTTGCCTCGGACCACCGATTTTCTTTATCTGCGTTTGCTTGGTGATTATGCAACCAAATACGATGTCGCTGGAGGACACTTGCATCGTTACGAAAAACTCCTGTGGAAACGAGAAGCTGCCCTCGAAAGCTGGTCGCTAAAAGTTGAGCGCCATCTGTCCGAGGTGCGCAGCGTCTGGACTTTCGTGAGTAATCACTTCGAGGGTTTCGCCCCAGAAACGGCGCAGCGTCTCGCGCAGCGGCTCGGCTACGAACTGCCACTGCCCTCGGAAACAGAGAAAATTTTAGCCGAGCAGGAGCGATCGCAGCTCGATCTGCTGTAGCCGCCGCCCTGCCGGTGATCCAGCGGCTACAGACGAATCTCTGCTCCGCCAAAATACGGCTGCAATTTTTCGGGAATCCGGATTGCGCGGTCCGGCTGCTGCCCGGTCTCGATGAGCGCGGCGAATAATCTGGGCAACGCCAATCCTGAACCATTCAGTGTGTGGCAAAACCGGTTTTTTCCCTGAGAGTCTTTATATCGAAGGTGCATCCGGCGAGCTTGAAAGTCCTCAAAGTTCGAGCAACTCGAAACTTCGAGATATGCGTTCTGGCCCGGCGACCACACTTCGATGTCGTAGGTTTTGGCCGATCCGAAACCCAAATCGCCGGTGCACAGCTCAACGACGCGATAATGCAAACCGAGTAGTTGCAGGACACGTTCGGCATCAGCTGTAAGCGATTCCAATTCATCGTATGATCTTTCCGGTGTCGTGATCTTCACCAGCTCCACTTTGTCGAACTGATGCACCCGGATGATTCCGCGTGTTTCCCGTCCCCCTGCGCCCGCTTCGCGCCGAAAACATGGCGTGTAGGCAACAAATTTTTTCGGAAGATCGACAATGTTCAAAATTTCGTCGCGATGAAGATTCGTCAGCGGCACTTCCGCAGTGGGCGCCAGAAAAAGCTGGTTTTCTTCCAACCCGTACATGTCGGCTTCGAATTTCGGCAATTGCGTCGTGCCAATCATGCAATCTCGCCGTACTAAAAACGGCGGACTCACCTCAAAATAGCGATGCTCACGCGTATGCAGATCGATCATGAAATTAATCAACGCTCGTTCCAGCCTCGCGCCTGCGTCCGTGAAGCAGATGAAACCGCTGCCGCTCAACTTTGCGGCCCGCTCCAGATCAAAGAGCTTTAGCTTTGCGCCGAGGGCAACATGATCGGCAGGGTCGGTTAATCGCGGCTTTTCGCCCCAACTGCGGACCACACGGTTGGCCCTTGGATCTTTGCCGATTGGAACACTCTCATGCGGCAAATTCGCAATTTCCAAAAGCAGATTGTTTTGCTCCTCCTCGGCGATAGATGTTCGTTTGTTAAGGTCGAGAATTTCGTCGCCTATTTCTCGGACACGGGCTTCGAGTTCGGCCGTCGCACCGCTAGCGGCGCGCTTTGCACCGATCTCTTTGCTCAAGCGTCTGCGCTCCGCGTTCAAGTGCTGCAAAGCGGTCTCGAGTTTTCGGCGTTCGCCATCGACGCGAATTACTTCGTCTATTTTTCCCCCATCGTCGCCGCCCCGCGTCGCAAGCCGCTCACGAACCAAGTCCGGTTTCTCCCGGATCAAATGGATATCGAGCATGACGCCGAGTGTAACATAAGCACCCCGCTTGTGTCCGAATCAATCGCAGACGCGCAAAGCTTGCGCTACTTTAACGCTGCCTCATAATTTCATCGTGGAAAAGCTTGACCTTCTCGGTGTCGCCTTCGGCCTCGCTTGCCTCGCCGGCATTAATCTTTACCTGACGGTTTTCGCCACCGGCCTCGCCATTCATTTCCATTGGATCACGCTTGCTCCGGCCTATCAATCGCTCGAAGTGCTTGGGAATCCGGTGATTGTTACGATCGCGGGGATCCTTTATTTCCTCGAATTTTTTGCCGACAAAATTCCTTGGATCGACTCCGCTTGGGATGCCGTCCACACTGTCATTCGCCCGATTGGGGGCGCCTTACTTGCCATTCAGGTGCTCGGGCATCCAAGTCCCGCGTTCACTGTGATCATCGCATTGCTCGCTGGCGGGACGAGCCTGGTCGCTCATACGGCAAAAGCAGCGACGCGTCTCGCCAGCAACACATCGCCAGAACCGTTTTCGAACATCGGTCTTAGTCTTGGCGAAGATGCCGCCGTGCTCGGCGGTCTCGCTTTGGTCCATTTCAATCCCCTGCTCGCCTTGCTGATCTTCCTCCTCGGTATAGCCGCGTTCTTCTACTTTGCTCCGCGGATTTTGCGGTTAATGAAAGCGAAGATCTGGCTGTCGTGGAAGAAATTGAACGGACCGGCCGATCTGAGCATGCCGGTAAAATTGCCGCTCACTTTGCCCGCACGCTTCGCATCTGTTTTTAGCCGCGGAAACGTTTTAGGCGAGACGATCGCATGGGCTACACCGTGCATCAGCGGACGCGGTCGCCGCATTCCAGCGAATCTTTTCGGCGCGCTCGTCGCCACGAACGAAGAGCCAGGCAAACTTTTGTTCGTGGCGCGAAAAAGCGGACGCGCGTTTGCCAAAACCATTGAGCTCGAGGGCTCGATGATCGCGCACGAGCCCAAATTTCTTTCAGAAAATCTGATCATTTTCCCCAAGGTGGGCAAAGGCGCGAGGTATTCATTCGTCTTTCCGCGGTCAAATGCGGCGCTGGTCGAAGCGATTGTTCAAGATCTTCGCGTTCGTATAAGTTCGCCGATATGGCCGGTCGATCTGCCGCACGCCGGGGCAACTGACGACGCCAGCGAGGAAGCACACGAGCGAGCGGTATCGAGCTGACGAATGGTAAGGGACGGCGCGCTGCGCTGCTCCAAGCGGGAGTGGCGGATGGCGCCGACGCGCGGCGGTCCTGTCGACGGAACATCTTTCGTTCGTGGTGACACCACGATAGAACGGTCTCGAACTATCGTAATGATGCTTTTAGCCGATCGATATGCTGAGTTGCACGAGACGACGCGGGTCCGTGAGCGCACGCTCTTCCCGCCGCAACGAATTCCCAGCGAACTAGAGCTGCAAGCGCGTTGGTTCGCCGGAGATTTCGGCAAACATTTTGACGCGACCACTGGCGACAAGGTCGACATCGTCCAATTCGGCATCTGGAAGAGACGGTGCTGCCTTTCTCGCCTGCCGGAATGGTGACGAGCGTTCCTCGAAAATCGGCTGACGCTAAACTGCGTTTGACGCGATCGCCAAAGGGGGGCGCGACGTTCGTATTCGAGATAACTGCGCAGTGAAAGCCGCCCAATTGTTTCTCGATGACGTCGCCGACGCTGGCGAGCAAGCCTGACTCGATCAGCACATCGTAGCGGTGCGGACGGGCTTGCACTTCGACGAAGATCACAGATTAGATGATTAGATGTTTACGGACTCCAGCGTTGAGCGGCAGACGGATCGCTCGGTACATTGGCGTTGTTGGCAAACACGCTCCACGTCATGTTCTCTAAGTGCAGATCAGCGAAGAGCGCGTT
>QHMQ01000171.1 GCA_003217835.1 Verrucomicrobiota bacterium | reverse complement strand
CTTCTTTCCGATATAGCCGCCTGTCCGGCGTGGGTTTGTTGCGCGGGACTGCGTTTCTTAACCTATGAGACATTTTTCCGGATGGATGCGCCGCCCGCCGTTTGCAACCTGGGCCGCGTTCATTTGCGTATTGCTTGCCGCGGTATCGGCTCGAGCACAGGGCCCCCAAGCGCAGGGGCCTCCCATCATCCGGTCGATCGACGTGCAGTACACGGGGCCAGGGACGGTGAGCAAGGAGCGGATTCTCGCGCATATGCGAACCAGGGTGGGTCAGCCCTACTCCGATCAAGTGGTCGAGCAGGACATCGAGGCTCTTTACAAGACCGGCTCCATTCTAAACGTTCGCATCTTCGCACAGCCGGAAGGCGACGGCGTGAAGGTAACCGTGGCAGTGCAGACTCGTTCGATCGTGCGCGAGATCGAAATCAATGGAGCCGAAAGGATCAAAGCGAAGAGGCTTCGCAAGGAAATCAAATTAAAACTCAACCAGCCGGTGAACGAGGAGCAGCTGGAGGAAGCGCGCCAGAAAATCATTGAGGTCTATCAGGCCAAGGGCTTTACGGACATCGACGTAAAGTACCGTGTCGATGCGATTGACGAAAAACGAGGCACCTCGCGGGTAGTCTACACAATCAACGAAGGGGTCAAGGGCGCCGTGCGCAGGATTCGTTTCGAAGGCAACGAGCACTTCAGCGAGAGAGTGCTGCGCAAGCAAATGAAAACGAAAGGCAAGACGCTCATTTCGTTTTTCGATAAATCCGGCCGGCTGGAAGAGACGCAGTTGCAGCAGGATCTGGACAGCATTCGTGAGTGGTATCAGAACCACGGTTACATTGACGTAGAAATTAAAGACGTGCGTAGGGAACGGTCCGAGAACGGTCCGATGATCATTACGATCGTGATCGCGGAAGGCCCGCAATATCACGTGAACAAGGTTTTGATTTCGGGAGAGAAGGTAACGACGGAAGAAAAGATTCGAGCATTGTTGAAAATGAAGGAGGGCAGCGTCTATTCGCCGAAAGCGCTGCACGACGATGCGAAGGCGCTTGCGGATGCCTACGGCAGTGGCGGTTATGTCGATCTTGTGATTTTGCCGGAAGGCACACCGGCCGGTCCTAGTCGGATCGACGTGCATTATAAAATCGAGGAGGGGGACCGCTCGTTCCTGCAGCGAGTCAATATTGTCGGTAACACTCGGACCAAGGACAAGGTGATTCGTCGCGAAGTGCTCATTGCGCCGGGAGATGTCTTCAACACTGTTCGCGTGGACACAACAAAGAAACGTCTTGAGAATCTGGGTTATTTTTCAAAAGTCGAAACTTATCCGGAAGATACGGATGTAGCCGGCCGTAAAGATCTGACGATTCTGGTGCAAGAGAAACGGACCGGTTCGCTTAGCTTCGGCGCTGGTTTTAGCACGATCGACAGTCTGGTCGGTTTTATTGAACTCACGCAAGGCAACTTCGATTTGATGAACTGGCCATCCTTTACGGGCGCGGGCCAAAAGTTCAGGTTGCGCATTCAGTACGGCACGCAACGAAAGGACTTTGTCCTCGACTTGACGGAACCCTATTTCCTCGATCGGAAGCTCTCGCTCAGCGGTCAGCTTTTTTTTACGGAGGCAAACTATTTGAGCTCCGTCTATGATCAGCGCAATTACGGGTTCTCCATCGAGGCACGCAAGCCGATCAATGCATTCATGTACGCGAGCTTGGGTTACCGCCTTCAAGACGTCGATATTTACAATGTGAGCTCATCCGCATCCGCGGCGATCCAGTCGCAAAAAGGTTCGTTCGTGGAGAGCGAGATCTTCACCAGTCTTGTTTTTGATCGGCGTGACAATCCGTTGCTCACACGACGCGGTCAACGAGTGAGCCTTTCGCCCTATATTGCTGGCGGTTTTCTCGGCGGTGATACCCAGATCTACGGATGGGACCTCGAGGCGTCCCAGTATTTCCATTTCAAGTGGGATACGATTCTGCTCTTCAACGGAGAAATTGCGACCGTTAGTAAGTGGGGCAGTGGCACTGAAGTTCCTATTTTCAATCGACTCTATCTCGGAGGCTCAAACAACCTCCGTGGCTTTGACTTCCGCGACGTTGGCCCCCATGACATAAATGGTGAACCTATAGGCGGCAACAGCATGGCACGAGCAACGGTCGAGTTCACTGTTCCTATTATGGCGAAAGCGCGCGCCGCGATCTTTTATGATACAGGTTTCGTCAATAGTGAATCGTGGTCCTTTGGCTTCAATGATATCGCCTCCGACATCGGCGTTGGCGTTCGCCTTGATTTGCCGATCGGTCCCCTGCGAATTGACTATGGATATCCGCTTCAGCGCGACGGAGCGACCACTCACGGCGGCAAGTTCAACTTCAATGTGGGCTATCAATTTTGAACGAATATAAACGGTTGCAGTCTAACGCGGTTCCAACCACTGTTATCTCTGTTTTATGAAAAAATTTCTCTCTATGGCCTTGGCTTTCACGCTCG
>QHMQ01000112.1 GCA_003217835.1 Verrucomicrobiota bacterium | reverse complement strand
CAATGGCGCTGCGCCGCGTTTGCAAGTGAATTCGGCCAGGCAGAAGTCGGTCGACAACTCGCGGAGGCGGCCGGGAAGGCCGGGCCCCAATATCGCGAGCAGATTTCACAGCTGTTTCCAGATATTCCCCAGTCTCGTTAGATAAGAGCCAGCAGCGGAGGTCTTTGACTTCCAAAGAGTTCCGTTCAACACCGAGCGTCAATTTTGTCAGCTCGACTTTGTGGATTGAAAGCGATCTTCACAGCGAACCGAAGATGAACGAATTCCGCGCCCGGAGGGTCAGATTTACACGAACCGTTGCCAGAGTAGATTTTCGCGCGACCTTTTCGATCGCGAGCATGGAACAAAACCCACCACCGCCATTTCCTTCTCCGGAAGAGCTGAAGACGAAGATCGCGGAGTTTATGAAGTCAAACTTCTGAGATCATGTCTCGGTCGCGACTTTTACCCAACCGGAGCCTGCTGCCGCGAGCGAAGAGCCGCCGCCGGCGAAAACGAGCGGTGAAGAGTTTGTTTTTAATTTTCTGCCGCGCGACATCAAAGCGCATCTCGACCGCTTTGTAATTAAACAGGACGAGGCTAAGAAGGTGCTCTCGATTGCGGTTTGCGATCATTATAATCACGCCAATTATCTCCGTCTGCTCGAGAAGGAAGACGCTGCCCGGGCCGAGGAAACCGAATACGCAAAGCAAAATGTGATTTTGGTTGGACCAACCGGTGTCGGGAAAACCTACCTGATCAAGCATATTGCCGAGCTCATCAAAGTTCCATTTGTAAAAGCGGACGCCACCAAGTTTAGCGAGACTGGTTACGTGGGCGGCGATGTGGAGGATCTGGTGCGTGAGCTTGTCCAGAAAGCAGATGGCGACGTCAACCTCGCGCAGTTCGGAATCATCTATATCGACGAGATCGATAAGATTGCGTCGGCGGCAAATTTAATCGGGCGCGATGTGAGCGGGCGCGGTGTTCAGACGACCTTGCTCAAGTTAATGGAAGAAACCGAGGTGCCGGTGCGGAGCATGAATGATCTTCAGGCGCAATTGCAGGCCGCGTTCGAGTTCCAGAAGCGCGGCAAGGCGAAGCGGGAAACGATCAATACACGACATATCCTTTTCGTGGTGAGCGGTGCTTTCGAGCGATTAAAACAGCAGCTCTCGCGGCGCATCTCACAAGGTCAGATCGGATTTAGCGCCGAGCCGGTGAAGGTAATGGACAACGAATTATTTCAATACGTCACAACCCAGGATTTCGTCGAGTACGGGTTTGAACCTGAATTCATCGGCCGGTTGCCGGTGCGCGTGGTCTGCGAAGACCTTGATGCTGATGATCTCTACAAGATCATGAAGTTTTCTGAGGGCAGCTTGCTTCGGCAATATGAGCGCGCATTTCGCGCCTATGGGATTGAGATCAGCTTTGATAATGAAGCCTTGCGCTTGATTGCCGACGCTGCGGCGAAAGAAAAAACCGGTGCCCGCGGGTTGTTGACCGTGTTCGAGAAGTTATTTCGTGATTATAAATATCACCTCGCGGGATCGGGCTTGAGCCAGTTGCGCGTTACGGCCGAGCTTGTGCGCGAGCCGAAGCGGGTGCTTGATCGATTATTGGCCGAGGGACACAAGATCGAGGCGCAAACGCTCGAAGCCGACGTGCGTCAATTCGCTGACAAATTTAAAAACGAGCACCAATTGGAAGTTGTCTTCGATGAAACAGCAGTGCGGCGTTTAGTTGAACGCGCGCAAGCGGAGCGGATGAGCATAACTGACCTTTGCGCCCATTTATTTAAGGACTACCAATTTGGATTGAATCTGATCAAAAAGAACACCGGTCGAAAAGAGTTTGTGTTTAATGCCGAGGCCGTCGATGCCCCGGATAAATTTTTGAGCGAACTGGTGGTGCAATCGTACTATCCAGTTGCAGCGGCGCAAAAAGGCTGATTGTCGATGAAACGGTCGCTGGTCACTACGCTCATAATTGGTTTTTCTGTTTCTGGGATCGTCAGCGTGCTGCATGCAAGCGGCTTGATAGCGCGTCTTGAGTTGGCTGTTACCGGCCTTTTTTCTAATTACGCCAGCGCCACGAGAGTCATCGGTGAGAGGTGGCAGCCCGGCATTGTCTTACCACTCTCGCTTGGCGTTGCCTGGCTAACCCTGAGCAGTGTGCCGCGGCGCCGCATCCGCTTATTGGTTCTTTTTTTATTGATCGAATTGCTAGGTCTTTCCTGGGTCTGCTCGCTCTATCGCATTTTCTTCCAACCGCTACCCTCCATTCTTGTGGTGGTCATCACATGGCTCGTGGCGGAGGGATGGATTGTCTTTTTGAGGCGGGACCGCGCGCATTTGTCCAGAACGTTCTTCACCGACCGGTTGTCGAACAAAGAACTTCGTCGCCTCCTCGAGGGCGCAATTTCGTTCGATCTGCAGCCGAGAGGACACGAGGTGAGCGTCATCGTCTGCGACGTTGCCAATAAGCACAGCCTTGCTGAAGACTCCGGGCCCACGGTCTTTGCCGAAACTACAGAAAAGTTCATTCGCAACGTGGCTGACCGTCTCCTGGAAGGGGGAGGTTATATCCAAGCCGCCGACGGGGAGGGCGTTGTCGCCATTTTCGGATTTCCCGACGGTAATGCCGAACACGCTGACAAAGCCGTTCACGTTGCGCTCGATTTGGATCGGCATTATCGCGAGTGCCGGCAGAATAACGGAGAAATTCCCGGAAACTGCGATACCCACGTCGGCGTCAGCTCTGGCACGATAATTATTGCACCGGTGAAAGCTGGCAAACGCCCGGCGCTCTTAGCTAGCGGCGAGCCGATCGAGCAGGCGCGCAGATTCTGCGCCGCAAATCGTCTCTATGGATCGCATATCCTGATTGGCACGCGCACTTTTGATCTCGCGAGCAACGGAATTGTCGCCCGACCAATCGATTTTCTTATGGAAACGGATTCGCAAGATCGACATGAAATTTACGAGCCGCTTTGGCTTGCATCTGAAGCCAAGCCGGAGCATATCGCGCGCCGGGACTCTTTCTGGAACGGGATCGTGCTCTATCGAGAAAAACGTTGGGCGGAAGCGTACACAGCATTCCAGAAGGCGCGGGGATCGGATGACGAGGACGATGCTCCGCTGCAGTTCTATTTGCGTCGGCTCGAGCCGCTCGCTTTGAATCTCACGGAGATGTCCTCCGACTAAACCTGCGCACTCGTTTTGAGAAAGACCGAATATCCGGCCGTGCTCCGGAATTTGATTACGCAACTGCGACAAATGCCGGGAGTTGGGCCTCGCTCGGCGGAGCGAATTGCACTTTGGATCGTGCGTGCGCAAAACGATCAGCCGGAGCAGACCGCGCGCGCCATCACTGACACTCGTCAAGCTATTCATCCATGCGAGCTCTGCGGGTTCTTCACCACGGGAGAGATCTGCGAGATTTGCGCGGATTCCTCGCGCTCATTGGAGTTGCTCTGCGTTGTCGAACAGCCCACTGACATTCTTCCCCTGGAGAAGACGAGCGCTTTCCGCGGCCGATACCATTCTCTTGGAGGAAAAATTTCGCCGCTAGATCATATCGGCCCCGAGGATCTGCGGATCAAGGAATTGCTCGAACGTCTGGATCGAGAAAAGATTTCCGAGATCATTTTTGCGCTTCCCTCCGATGTCGAAGGTGAAGCAACGACAAATTACCTTGTCGATCTTTTGAAAGAAAAGCCTTTGACTATGACGCGAATCGCCCGCGGTTTGCCGGCTGGCGGGGGTTTGGAATCCGCTGACGAGCTGACGCTTTATCAAGCGCTATCGGGCCGAACGAAGCTGTAATTGTGGAGCGTGAAGGCGTTAAAGAGATGAAGCGCTCTATCCGCCCGTCGTCTCTTTAACTTTTCAACTCTTTAACGGTGGGTTAACTTTCGCACAATGTCCTGCGCGAAAATCGATCCGACGCTCCACCAGGCACAGAAGCCGCCCTGGATCAAAGTGCGGTTGCCTTCGAACCCGGTTTTTTTTTCAACTAAAGCGCTTATTTCCGATTTGCGGTTGCACACCGTTTGTGAAAGCGCGCAATGCCCGAACCGATGGGAATGCTGGAGCCAGGGCACGGCCACGATGATGATTGCGGGCGATCGATGCACGCGCGCATGCGGCTTTTGCGCAGTGACAACGGCGAAACCATACGCGCTGGAGGAAGACGAACCGCAACGGGTCGCCGAGGCGGTGCGTCGAATGAAATTAAAACACGTCGTGATCACCGCGGTTGCACGCGATGATCTGAAGGACGGCGGCGCCGCTCATTTTGCGCGGACGATCGCCGCGATCCGCGAAATGGATCCATCGGTGATTGTCGAAGTTTTGGTCCCGGATTTTCACGCGCAGGATTGGTGCATTCGAATCGTGCTGAACGCCGAACCAGACATTTACAATCACAACATGGAAACCGTTGAGCGCCTGACGCCGCTCGTGCGCTCGCGTGCCAAATATCGCACCTCGCTGCAAGTTTTGCGGCGCGCGAGAGAATTGTCGCCGAAAGTTGTGACCAAGAGCGGTGTGATGCTTGGCCTCGGCGAGAAGGAGACTGAACTTTTCCAGACGATGGACGATTTGCGTGAAGTCGGCTGCGAAGTTTTAACAATGGGCCAGTATTTGCGCCCGACCCCAAAACATTTGCCGGTCGTGGAGTACATTACGCCCGATCAATTCAATTATTACGGCGACATCGCGCGAAAAAAGGGATTCCTGTATGTCGCCTCAGGTCCACTCGTCCGCAGCTCTTATCATGCGGCCGATTTTCACCCGGTGGTGCGCTGATGACGATAGCGGACCGGGACAGGATCGCACAAATTCGTTTAACGGCTGCTGCGATCATTCCGGCATATCGCGAAGAAAAACATATCAGTGACGTTATTCGTCGAACGCGCGAGCAGCTCGATCACGTGCTCGTTGTCGATGACGGCTCGAGCGACAAAACCGCGCAGTGCGCGCGCGAAGCCGGCGCTGAAGTCATCGTTCATAATCAGAACCGCGGAAAGGGTGAAGCGATTAAGACAGGCTTGCGGCACTGGTTGGACCGACAATTCATTTATGTGATCATTCTCGATGCCGACGGTCAGCATCTCCCCGAAGAAATCGAGCGTTTTATCGGGGCAGCGGCCCTGGCGGCGGATCGCAGTGTTTTCCTCGGTAATCGCATGAACAACCTCACCGCAATGCCATTTGTTCGACGCATTGTGAATCGTTACATGAGCAATCGGATCAGCCGCACCTGCGGGCAAGAAATCCCGGACACCCAATGCGGCTTTCGCATGTTAGATCGACAATTGATTCCTGAGTTGCTCGTCGGGGCGCGCCGCTTCGATTACGAAACCGAAATGCTCATCATCGCCAGCCGCAAAGGTTATCGGATCGAATCAGTTCCGATCACTACCGTTTATTCCGACGAAGTGAGCAGCATCCATCCAGTGCGCGATACTCTCCGCTTCTTCAAACTGATGCGTCGATATTCGAAAGGGTGGGGCGATTGACCCCATTTGCCGCGCAAATTCGTGTAACCAGCGGCGCCGCACTTCCATTCACAATGCGCCGCATACTGACGTGACTACAAATCACGGTTTTTTTGCGGGTAGAGGTTTAGCGCTCTTGAGGATTTCCGCTTCCGATGTGAGTTTGGCCGGTTTGCCGCTAAATATGAGGCGATTTGGTTTTTCAGCGAGCGTTTCGACAAGTGCCTTCGCGTGCGTAGTGACCACTTTCAAATTCAGGAGAACTATGTGCAGTTGCTTCATCTGTTCCTGAAGTTGTTTGTCGGTCGTGCTGATGAATGTGTCAGCCGTTCCCAACACTGTGTCCGCACCTTTGGTCACAGCGTCCAGGTTTTTAACCACGTTCTGTAAATTATCCACGTCGATTTTTAGCGAATCGGCCAGGGGCCCCAGCTTCGGCATAAATTCTCCTAGATTACCTTTCAAATCTGTAACCGTGACGTTGAGGTTATCTAGCAACCTGTTCGCGTTCTCGAACAACGGACCGGCCGCCGCTGTAATCTGTTCGATGCCATAAGCGGGATGGCCTTCGATCGCAGCGTTGTTCGCAAGTGTGTTGCCGTCCGGCGTGCCCGCGGAGAGCGCGACAAATTTCGGCGCGAGTAGCGTGTCTGAGCTAAGCGTCGCCGCCACGTCCGCGGGCAACGGCGGAATCCCGTCGTCAAGGCTAACCGTCACTCGCACTGCGTCTCTTTTGTTTGGTGACAATTCACGCTCCTTTGCAGTCAAATGACGCATCGCGATCACCCGTCCCGCTGGCGCACCGGCATAACGGACCTCGGAGTGCACTTTAACACCGGTGACGTCTTCGTAGCTGATCTGCAAAGTGCGGGCCGGTTTTTTCAAGCGATAGCCGGAAAGCGCGATGGTAAGGGCCGCGAGGAGGACCAAACTGGTCAAGATCACCGAGACGGCCACGACGTAGTCGGAGAAATTTCGTTTCATGGAGTCTTATGATGAAAGCGAAACCGGGCGTTCACGAACGGCCGCGGCTTCACGTGTTGATGATGCTCGTGCTCATCCTGCGAAAGATTCAACGGGATCGGCCCGTCTGCTTCGCCGTTGATAAACTGGTGCACTTCCGCGTTAGTGCTCGTGCGAATTTCTTCGGGTGTGCCTTGTGCGACGATCGAACCGTGACCGAGCATGATCATCCGCGTCGCAATGCGAAAAGCACTCGTCATATCGTGCGAAACGACCACTGCCGTCACGTGGCTTCCATGAGCCAGTTTAAGTGTTAACTGATCGACAACCGCGGTCATAATCGGATCGAGCCCCGAGGTGGGTTCATCGCTGAAAAGCAGTTCCGGATCGAGCGCGAGTGCGCGCGCCAGACCAACCCGCTTCTTCATTCCGCCGCTGATCTCAGCCGGCTTCAAATCTTCAAAACCGGTCAGCCCGACCATCTGGAGTTTTTGCTCCACGATCTCTTCGATTTCGTCAGGGGACTTGTCAGTGTGTTGAAAGAGTGGCAGCGCCACATTCTCGCCGACAGTGAGCGATGCCAGCAGGGCGCCGGATTGGAACAGCATTCCAAAGCGTTGCCGGACACGTCCGATCTCACGCTCGTTCATGGTTGCGATTTCTTCGCCGAAGATTTTCACAGAGCCGGAAGTCGGTTTCATCGAACCAATCATATGCCGGAGCAGCGTGCTCTTGCCACAACCGCTCCCGCCCATAATCACGAGCGTCTCGCCACGATGGACGTTGAAGGAGATATCGTTGAGCACAGTGCGATCTCCGAATTTCCGGACAAGATCGACAACTTCGATGATGGGCGCTTCGTTGGAATTCATACAGCAAAAAAGAAGACTCCGGTAAGCACCGCGTTCGTGACCAGCATTGCAAGCAAAGCTTGCACGACCGAGGCGGTCGTGGCTTGTCCTACACCTTCCGCGCCACCTTCGACATGCAACCCGGCATTGCACGCGATCGTAATTACAATCCACGCGAAGACGGCGCTTTTGATCATTCCCGAATACAAATCCCAGGTGTCCGCACTTTGTAAGGCGCGCAAGACATAGCCGGCGGTATTAAAATCAAGTGCGAACGTGCACACGGCCCAGCCGCCAAACACTCCGATATAGTTTCCGAAGATTGTGAGCGCCGGCAACATCACGAGCATGGCCAGGAACCGCGGCACAACCAGATACTGGACTGGATTAATCGCCATAACTTCCAGCGCCTCGATCTCCTCGGATACTTTCATGGTTCCCAGCTCCGCCGCCACGGCGGAACCGCTGCGACCGATCACGATCACTGCGATCAGGACCGGCCCCATCTCGCGTAGGAGCGTCACCATCACCAGGTCGGGCACATATATTTCCGCACCGAGTTGTTGGAGAGAATGGGCTGCCTGCATGGCGAGCGTGACGCCCACGCTGAAGGCCGTCAGCGCGACCATCGGCGCCGCGCGCACTCCGATGAATACCATCTGCCGGAAGACCGGCGAGATTTTGAAAAAATGACCAGTAAACGGCGCAATCAAAATCCAGTACAGCAGGCTGATATTAAGTTGGAGATAGTTTTTCAAAATGCGGTACGCGGACGCGCAGAATGACAAGACGCGCGGATCGAAGAAAGCGGAAAGTTTAGCGGCTAGAAGGATGACCAACGCGGAATCGAGGACGGCCCGGCCGTCTCTCGGCATTTTATGCCATCTAACGAGAAAAAATCAGCCGCGGCTGGCGGGAGCGAGCACAAACTGCAATAAAGATGTTGAAGTCATATGGATGTTCGCATCAGAACGGCCAGCGGTTGGCTGCGTCGCCCAGTTAGGGGGTGTGCGCCCGGTTGTGTAGAGCCGTTGACCACGCTTCGAGACTCTGCGCTGACACGGTGGGATAGCTGCCATACGACACGGTGCCGGTTCGACGATCGACGTGAGTATAGCCGCTCAACATGCCGGCGACTCCCAATCTGATTGGAGCTTCCCAGGTAGTGCCGCGGAGGATTGGAACGTCGACGCCACCACAACCTTCCGAGAAATAACGCGCGAAGTAGGTCGCGGCCAGCTGATGGGCGCGATCCTGGGTAATCTCACCAGTCGCGAATGCGAACTAACAGGCGAGCACAGCGCAAAGCGTTAGCAGTGTAGCTTTCAAATCAGTCCGTGCTTGCGAAGATCGCCGAAGTTTCCGCCCGCGGAGCGCTCGATCATGTCGATGGTGAATTTGAGCAGGCAAACTTCCCAGGCGTCGTCCACGCCTTGAATAACAGCGCTGAGCGGTTCCTCCGCGTCTTCCACGCGTCGTTTTGTGCGCGTAACGACGGCGTCAACCGAATCGCGGATTGTCTCTTCCGTTACATTCGTTTTACGAAATTGAAATCCGTAACGCAGCACCGCGATGTTGCGCGCATATTCGCGCAATTGATCGGCATAACGCTGCGCTTTATCGCCGAATCCTTCGAGCAGCAAATGACTGAAATGTTCCGGAGTGAGAATTTGCGGGCGCTCGGCGTGAATTTTTCCGTTCCGAATCCGGACCTGATCGACGCGGTCCATCAACTCGGAGATGAGATAGAAGTGAAAGCTCGTGGTGCCGAACGTTGCGATCTGCTGCTCGGGCGCGAGAATCACCTGCGTGTTCTCAATCGCGTAATCAAAATCGTCTTTTCTCATCATTTAAGCGACAATGTAAGGTAGCGCTCGCTTCTAGCAAAACGAAACGCCGTGACGCGGTTTCTGAGGTCAATCGTGCCTACTGTGTGATCGGCATCGCCATCCCTAGCACCGATCGTCTGCGCCATTGCATAACGGCTTCGCCGGTAAAGATCGCGAGTGCGATCCAAATCAATGCAAAGGTAACGAGATGATTGCGGGTGAATGGTTCGTGGTAAGCAAACACGCCGAGGAAAAATGTGCCGGTCGGTGCGAGGTATTGCAAAAAACCGAGGGTGGTAAGGCGCAAATGCTGCGCAGCGTGCCCGAACCAAACCTGCGGCAAGGCGGTGACAATGCCGGTGCTCAACAACAAGATCGACAGTGAAATGTCCGTCGACCCGAATATTAATTGTCCGTTCGTCTTTAGGAAGATGAGATAGGCGATGGCCAGCGGAACGAGCAAAACCGTTTCGATAAACAAACCAGGAATTGCCGCCGTGCCGGATTTCTTCCGAAGCAAACCATAAAGTCCAAATGTTGTGCACAATGACAACGCCACCCATGGAAAACGTCCATAACCAAGGGTCAGATTCAAAACGCCCAGTGTTCCGAGCAGAACGGAAACCAATTGCCATCGCCTCAGCCGCTCCCGCAGGAAAATCGCGCCAAGCAAAACGTTCATAAGCGGCGTCATGAAATACCCGAGACTCGTCTCGATAACGCGCCCTATGTTCACGGCCCAGATGTACAAAAACCAGGTGATCGCGATCATCGAGCCGCTGGCCAGACAATAGAGTCTCGCGTGCCGCGACCGAACATTGGTTTCCACTTCGGTCCAACGCTGCTGCCAGCTGAGTAGCGCGATTAAGAAGATCGAGGTCCAGACAAAACGGTGGGCGAGAATTTCAGTGGCTGGCACCGCTTTGAGCAGCTTCCAATAGATCGGAACAAGTCCCCACGTCGTGAACGCCGCGATTCCGGCGATAAGCGCGGAAGTCTCGTCCGATTTGCTCGATTGTTTCGACATATTGGCGATTCGATATTGGTTATAGAGGCGCTCGCCGCGGTGAGCGCCTTTCTTTTCTGATTCGGCGGCTGACACCGCCGCCGCTACAACACCCGGACGACGTCAAGGCGACGCTTTAAAATCAATCCCGTCTCGACCGAAAAATGCGTCTCTAAGGCTTCGACTTCGAGAAACGGAGTCGACACAAGTCTAGCGAACTTCGGGTTGTCGCTTACGGCTGATTATTCTGGGATTCGCCCTGTGGGAAGAGCGCCAGATATTCGCCGTAACCTTCTTCTTTCAATTTCTCCACCGGAATGAAACGCAATGCGGCGGAGTTCACGCAGTAACGTTGACCCGTTGGCGCGGGGCCATCCTCAAACAGGTGACCGAGGTGCGAATCGCTCTTGCTCGAACGAACCTCGGTGCGCTCCATTCCATGAGAAGAATCCCTTTTTTCCACCACTTTGTCTTTCGAAATCGGCTTGGTGAAACTGGGCCAGCCCGTGCCGCTGTCGAACTTGTCGAGCGAGCTAAAGAGCGGCTCGCCAGTGACAAGATCGACATAAATTCCGGCCCGGTGATTGTCCCAATAGGCATTTTGAAATGGAGTCTCGGTGCCGCATTCTCGCGTCACGCGGTACTGGTCTTTGGTAAGCTTACTTCGCAGCTCGGCGTCACTGGGAACTGCTTTGTTGGGATTCATCTTCTCGGCTTCTTTTTTCTGCCCTTGAGCATACCCGAACAAAATCGAGCCGACAATCACAACAGTGGCTCCGAGCAAACCGAACCACAGGGTTTTGTGCGACGTTCGCTTATGTATCAATCGCGTGCTGTTCATTCCCAATCTCCAGCGTTTAGATTTAGACCGATGCCCGCGCGCGCGCGAGGTCGATCTCCTTTAATTGAATTCGTAAGCAAGCCGAGAAATGGCCGGGCGCAATTTGCTTCAACGCGATTGTCGATGTAGTGCATCTTTCCTCTGCGTATTCGCAGCGTGGCGCGAATGGACAACCTGGAATCGGCGTTGAGAGATCAGGCGGAGAACCCGGGATCGTGTAAAGTGTCTCCCCTTTCTTGTGGAGCGCCGGAATGGATTTTTGCAACGCTCGGTTATAAGGATGTTGCGGTTCGTAAAAAAATCTGCGCGGTCGATGCGCTCTCCACGATTCGCCTGGCATCCATCACCAGGATACGACCGCAAGAATCGGCACGATGCGAGATCGTGCGTTCGGTGCAAACGCTGGAGGCACGAATGGGCTCGGGTGGAATTTCGTCAGTCGACATCCTGCCGCCCGGCTTCGGGGACGCGGATGTAGCGACGGAACATAAGCAATCCAATCGGCGCGATCGATGCCGCCAACGCAAAGATAAGCCACATGGTCCCGGAATGTCGCGGACCGTGCGCGGGACAAAAGGCGGCTAATAACCATCCCCCGCTTCCAACGAGCAGTTTTCCGATTAGAAATGGAATGTACGAGAGCGCGCCATAGGATGCTTCCTGACCTCTTGGAGCAATCGCGGCAGCATACTCATAGACGCGGGGTGAATAGAAAGCTTCGCCGATTGAGAAGATCGATATGTAGATCGCGATCATGATGTAGTAGGGGTGAATGCTTCCCTGTACTCCCAGATAACCGTGACCAATCCATTGCCCCACGAAACCTTGGGCCGATGGTTGAAACCACGGAGTCGGTAAGGCCATAATAAAAACAGATGCGGCGCAAATCGCTCCGCCTACGACCACCATTCTGTAGGCTGAATATTTTTGGGTGAGCGCGCCAATGATTGGCACTAGAATGATGATGAGAATGTAATTGATATTCGAGAGGTGACCGATCGGAGCGCCATTTCCTAGCTCGCGAATACCGAATTTCGGAAACACGTAGTCCATTTGTAGGAAGATCAGCTTCAGAAATCCGATCAAAAGAAGAAAAGCGAGGAGCCGGTAAAAACCGGACTGACTGAGTAGCCGCTTAAATAGTCTGACGGTACCGAGGGCAGTGTCGCGGATTGTTAACCAGATGCGCTCCCAGAACGCACCGGTAGCGTATAGCACTGGCTCCGCCGTGAACTTAACGCCTTGGTCTGTCGCTTCAGCTCCCCTCCTCAGAAAATAAATCGTCGGCAGAAGCAGTACCTCGAAGCCGAGGCTTACCAGGAATAGTGTCCGGTAAGTTGTTATGTGCAATCCAAGGAGATTTAAATAGCCATACTCGCCTAACGAATGGCGCACGTAGTCGAAAATGCTGCCAGCGATCAGATAGCCAACGTTCATCACCATGTAGATCATCGAGAAGGAGATTGAGCGTTGCCGCACAGTCGAGTAGCGGCGCGTGGCGGCAATGAGCACCGGTGTGCCAAGCGCTTCTCCGATCACTAACGGAAACAACCCGCCGGCAAGCGCCAGCCATTTTACAGTCGTAAACACCATCATCGAGCGAGCAACCAGACAGATAATGACACCGAGAAAAAAAGTTCGACGAAGACCGAGCGCGTCAGTAAGCGAGCCGGCCAACAACGTGAACACGGTCATCGCCGGCGCCCAAACCCAGCCGATCAAGGCTCCCGCTGCTTGATCGCTGAACCCGAGATCTGACGAAAGCCACAAGATCAACGTTTTATTCGTGATCGAATAGGCGGAGATGATCAGGAGCTTTATCAAGAACGTGAGCCACAATTCGCGTTCAGCTCCCTTGAGCACCGTGAATTTCGCGAGAAAACCTGCCGCCCCGACTGGAGCAACGCTGTCCTCCGGCACGAACGTCTCTTTGGTTGCGTCGTTCACGGTTTTGAACTTCAGCTAGAACATCTTCGCGACAAATTCCCGCCCGTCGAACGGCGCGAAGTCGTCGATCTTTTCTCCCGTGCCAATGAAGCGCGTCGGAATGCCAAGTTCATCCTGAATTGCAACGACGATTCCACCTTTGCCGCTGCCGTCGAGCTTGGTAACGATCAAGCCAGTAAGGCCGATTGAACTTTGGAACTCGCGCGCCTGGCTAAGCGCATTGCTCCCAGTCGTTGCATCGACTACCAACAGCGTCTCGTGCGGTGCGTCCTGGTCTTGTTTGCCAAGCGTGCGCTTCACTTTTTTCAGCTCGGCCATGAGATTCGTTTTTGTGTGCATTCGGCCGGCCGTATCGCAGATAAGAAATTGGATCTCGTGCTTGACCGCCGCTTGATACGCTTCGTAGCACAGTGCCGCCGGATCGGCGTTGTATTGCCCGCGGATCATTTCAACGCCGAGTCGTTCGGCCCAAATGCCAAGCTGCTCGATAGCTGCAGCGCGAAAAGTGTCGGCTGCCGCCAGCAAGACCCGATGTCGATCTTGCTGAAGATAATGAGCAAGTTTCGCCGTCGATGTTGTCTTTCCGGTGCCGTTTACGCCCAGGAGAAGAATCACTTTGGGTTTGCCAGTCAGTGGCCGGATAGCTGCCGGGTTACTCGGCAAAATACGGGCAATTTCCTCGCGCACCACTTTTACAACGTCGTTGATGCCCATGAGTGACCAGGCTTCGCGCTCTTGCAGTGCCTTAATGATTCGGGTTGTCATCGGCACACCGAGATCCGCGCGAATGAGCGACTCTTCGAGTTCGTCCCAATCGATCGGTTTGTTCGCGAATGTTTGGGCGAGGGATTTAAGGAAGTTCATTTGCTTCTATTCTGTCATTCCGGTCGAAGTGGAGGAATCCGTTGCTGCTGATATTAAGAGGTGTCTCGACTCCGCTCGGCACGACAAAAGCTTTGCTAGGAGTGACAACCGGTGAAGGGCAAGTCCGATTTACTTGTCAGATTCGGATTTTGGCGTGGCCGGTACAGCCTCACGCAACGGACGCGTTAAATCGTTCTTTACCCGATCGAGAATCCCGTTGACGAACCGGCCGGATTCCGCACCGCCAAACGCTTTTGCCAGCTCGATCCCTTCATTGATCGAAACGACCGGCGGAATGTCGTCGCGATAAAGCATTTCGTAGATGGCAAGCCGCAAGACGTTACGATCGACCGCCGAGATACGATGGAATTCGTAATTCTCGCAGTAACGTCGAATGCGTTCATCGATCTCGGGGAGATGCGTCACCATTCCTTCTATAAGTGGTTGCGCAAACTCGCGAATGCGTGGCGTAGCCGGGCAAAATTCCCAGAAATCGTCGATCTGCTCCGGCCCTTCGCCGTGTTGAAGATCGCGCCAGAAATGATACTGGATCGCCGCTTCGCGCGCCTTTCGCCGTTTCCCCATAAGTTTATCTTCCGCGAAGTTTCGACATCACATCAGCAATTTCCACCGCAGCGCGCGCCGCCTCAGTCCCGCGATTAATTTTATTTCCAAGGCAGCGCTCGCGGGCTCGAGTTTCGTTGTCGAAGCTGAGGACAGCGTTGATGACCGGCACGCCGTGACCAATCGCGATATGTTGCAGCGCGTCGGTGACGGAGCGGCTCAGATTCTGCGCGTGGTCCGTCTTTCCTTTTAAAATGACACCACAGGCGATTAGCACGTCCGCCTTTGCTTGCGACGCCAGTTCGCGGAGAACGACTGGAATTTCGAATGCCCCCGGGACTCGCTGAACAGAAATCGCCGCGTTCGGCGCAAGGGCACGCAATTCTTGCTTGGCATGCTCGACGAGCCCCTCCACGTATTGGGCGTTAAATTGACTGGCCACGATGATAAACGTGCGTTTCGCGTCAATAACAATGGAGCGAGGCAGGACAGTCTTGGACATTCGAAACTCAGGTTTCAGATCGACGTGATTGAGTCTTTGCTCGTCGATTTGATTTTTGCCAACCGCAATCGGCAATCGCAAATCACAAAAGGTGACCCATCTTCACTCTCTTGGTCTCGAGATATTTTGCATTGTGCGGATTGGCTTCGCTGCGAATCGGCACTTGTTCGATCATTTGAATACCGTAACCCTCAAGACCAACGACTTTCTTCGGATTATTCGTTAGAAAACGGAATTGGCGGACACCGAGGTCGAAGAGGATTTGCGCGCCCAGGCCGTAATCGCGCAAGTCGGTTGGATAACCAAGCCTGGCATTTGCCTCGACCGTATCGAGCCCTTCCTCCTGCAATTTGTAAGCGTGAATTTTTGCCGCGAGTCCGATGCCGCGCCCTTCCTGTCGCATGTAAACCAAGACGCCGTTGCCCTCCTCCTGAATTTGGCGAAGCGCCGCGTGCAATTGATTTCCGCAATCGCATCGGCGTGAGCCGAAAACATCGCCCGTGAGACATTGGCTGTGCACGCGTACCAGCGTCGGTTTGTTTTCGAGCTTCGCCCGATACAAATGTAAATCGAAATCGCCGTAGTCGGTTGGCATTTTTACGATTTGTTCCAGCTCCACGAGCTTCTCCCGGAGGCGTCGATGCGCGATCAAGCTCTGGATTGTACAAATGCGCAGTCCGTGTCTTTTCCGAAATTCCATTAGCTCCGGTAAACGGGCCATCGTGCCGTCGTCGTGCAAAATTTCGCAAAGCACGCCCGCTGGCTGCAATCCAGCCATACCAGCAAGATCGACAGCCGCTTCGGTGTGGCCGGCGCGCCGCAGCACACCGCCATCTTTTGCACGTAATGGGAAAACATGGCCCGGCTGCACCAGATCATCGGGCACTGATTTCGGATTCGCGATTGCCTGAATGGTCGTCGCGCGATCGTGTGCGCTGATCCCGGTGGTCACGCCGCGTGCCGCATCCACCGACACTGTGAAATCGGTGCGGTACATTTCCCGGTTCTGCGCCACCATTCGTTGCAGGCCGAGTTGTTCCGCGCGCTCGTTTGAAATGGGCACACAAATCAAACCGCGACCGTGAGTTGCCATGAAATTGACCGCGTTCGGCGTCGCTTTTTCCGCCGCCATGACGAGATCGCCTTCGTTTTCGCGGTCCGCATCGTCAGTCACGATTACGATGCGGCCCCTTGCGACATCGCTTATGACGTCGTCAATCGTGTCGAACTGCAATGCTTGCTCCGCCTCGATAATCATTGCCGATACCATTACGTCCGCTGCCGCTCTCAGCAACTCTCGTTCGCCCTCGGCCGCGTCTTCCTCCGGTCGCGTCCCGTTTAGTCAATTAAGGTTAATCCTCCTACCTGGCCCAAATCAATCCCGCTTCTTCGCGCTTGTCGCCACAATCGCTTCCGGCCGATACATATCGCGATTGCTGCCCTGAAACTCAGCCTTGAGTTTCACTTTAAATTGCGAAAGATCGACCAGGTCCCAGCGGATAAAGTTCCAACGGTTATCTTTTCGGAGTTCGTGCTCGAAGCCCACGATCAAATGAACGGCGTCATCGCGCACTTTGTTTGTCGCGATTTTCGGTTCGAAATAGAATGTTCGAAAACTGCTATCTCGACTGCCAACGGCATAAAGTTTTGGATCGAGATAAAAGACGCGCGTGGTCGCAAGATCGACAATCCGAAGGTCAGGGTAACCGGAGCGCTGAGTTTTGTCGTCGGCGGTACGAGGAAAATCGCAGTTCAGCCCGGGCGTGGCATTAAGCAATTCTCGCAGCAAATCTTCCACCTGGCTGCTTACTTCGTTGATGCGCGCGACTTTTTGAATCGGACTGTCGGATGCATTCATCCGCCGCATCGTCTCATCAAGCGCTGCACTTATCTGCTTGATTACACACTCGTCGGTTTCGTTTTTTCGATCGACAGCCAAAACATGTTTGCCCGTGGTGTCGAGAATCACCTCGCTAAATGCGACGTCGCGCAGTTGTCGATCTTCGTCAAGCAGCCAGGGAATTAATTGATCGACAGGCGATTCCCGCGACTGGTCGGCGCGGGAGGTTACGTTTTGCTGCGCGAGAGCATTTGTAAGCAGAGCTGTCGCTACTAACGAAAACGTGACTAGTCGAAGCATTCGCCGATTGGAAATGGCTTACGGTTTTGAGCAAGACGAAGTCGGCAACAAATGATTGGGTTGACGGCCATGCCTTCGAAGGAGGGCCGATCATTAATCATCCAATACTTCGGCATGGGTTGATCTCGATGATTTAAGGATAATGAAGGGGACGCGAGCAAATTTGCTTACGACACGAGGATTGCGCAAAGGCGCAAAAAGGAAAATGCTAAACGGCAGCTGGGCAGCTCATCATGGATAAATCAGAGAAAATCTTTGTCGCCGGTTATCGCGGCCTTGTGGGTAGCGCCTTGATCCGCCGCCTTGAGAAAAATGGCGTCAATAACCTGCCGAAGCGTGATCGGGCGCAGCTCGATTTCGAGGACGAATCGGCCGTCGTGAAATTTTTTCTAGACGAAAAACCTGCGGTCGTGATCTTTGCTGCCGCGAAGGTCGGCGGCATCAAGACGAACAGTGATTTCCCAGTCGAGTTTCTACTCGATAACTTACGGATTCAGAATAACATCATCCACGCCGCCTACGAAGCCGGCCGAAGTTCGCGCCGCAACCGATTTCAGAAACAGCCTTGCTGGGGGGTCCGCTTGAGCCGACCAATGAAGCTTATGCAATCGCAAAGATCGCCGGCATTAAACTTTGCCAGGCATACGTGCGCGAATATCGCGCGAATTTCATTTCCGCAATGCCGACAAATCTTTACGGGCCGAACGACAATTTCGATCTGGAAACATCACATGTGCTGGCTGCGCTTTTGCGGAAGGCGCATGAAGCGAAAATGCGCAAGGCACATAAGCTGGTTGTATGGGGCACCGGAAAGCCGCGCCGTGAATTTTTGCACGTGGATGATCTTGCTTCCGCCTGTCTCTTTCTGCTCGAGAAATATGATTCCCCGGAAATCATCAATGTTGGTTGCGGCGAAGATATTTCCATCCGTGAACTGGCGGAGTTGATTTGTGACGTAGTTGGTTTCGATGGTGAACTTGCCTGGGACACGACCAAACCGGACGGCACACCACGAAAACTTCTCGACGTTACCCGGCTGCATGATCTGGGCTGGCAGGCGACGATCACGCTCCGGGATGGGATCGCGCAAACTTACGATTGGTTTTTGAAAAATGTGGCGCACTAGGGGCCAGACATATCAATGAAAAAAATACGCGTTGGTGTCGTGGGAGTCGGTCATATTGGCAGCAACCACGCTCGTCTCTATCCCGAAATTCCATCGGCCGATTTTACCGCGGTCTACGATCTCGATCTTGCCAGGGGGCACGCGATCGGGAGAAAATTTAACGCGTTGACGGCGAAATCGCTCGACGAGTTTGTTGAAAGGGTTGATGCGGCTTCAGTTGCGACGCCGACGAATACGCATTACGAGGTCGCGCGATCTCTGCTTGCGCGAGGCAAACATTTACTGATTGAAAAACCGATTACCGACAATACCGCGCACGCGGCCGAACTGGTGGAGCTGGCGGCGCGGAATGGGCTCATCCTGCAAGTTGGCCACGTCGAGCGCTTCAATCCCGTTTTAAACGCACTCGAAAAACATCTGACCCATCCGCGTTTTATCGAGGCGCATCGGCTTTCCCCTTATCCGGAGCGCAGCACCGATATCGGTGTGGTTCTCGATCTTATGATCCATGATTTGGAAGTTATTTTACATTTCGTGCGCTCGCCCGTGCAAAGCATCGATGCCGTGGGGGTGCCGGTCCTAAGCTGTGGCGAAGACATCGCCAATGCGCGGCTGCGCTTCGAGAACGGATGCGTGGCAAATGTCACTTCCAGCCGCATCAGTCCCGAGCGGATGCGTAAGATTCGAGTGTTTCAGGAGGACGCCTATCTTTCGCTCGATTATCAAAATCAGAGTGGCGAAATCTATCGCCGTATCGGAGGGCGGATTGCGCGCGAGAAAGTCGAAATCGAACGCGAAGAACCGCTCAAGCGTCAACTGATGTCGTTCATCGAATGCGCGAGCACGGGACGCGAGCCGCGCGTTTCCGGATTCCAGGCGGCCGCGGCGCTGGATTTGGCGGTCGAAATCACCAAGCGATTCAGCTCGAGTGTCTAAGACCATCTATTTTGTCGCGGGCGAAGCCAGCGGCGACAATCACGGGGCGGCCTTAATGCGTTCGCTGCGCGAATCAGATGTCGATCTTAATTTCATCGGCCGTGGCGGTCCACAAATGCGAATGATCGCCGGCGAAAAATTCAAGAATTGGATTGAGAATGCGGCTGTTGTCGGATTGTGGGAAGTGATCAAGAAGTACGGTTATTTTCGCGAAAAGTTTCGCGAAACGCTTGACGAAATTGAGGAGAACAAAGCCGACGCAGTCATATTGATCGATTATCCGGGCTTCAATTTGCGCCTTGCCCGCGCCTTGCGACGGCGATCGGCAAAACAGAAAATCATTTACTACATCAGCCCGCAAGTTTGGGCGTGGAACCGCGGTCGAATTAAAAAGATGGCGCGCTTTCTCGATCTCATGCTCTGCATCTTTCCTTTCGAGGCCGAGCTCTATAACAAGTCCAGGCTGCGCACGGTATTTGTCGGCCATCCAATGGTCGAGAGATTGCGGACTCGCAAGCTCGATATCGAACGCGATCCAAACTTAATCGGACTTTTTCCGGGCAGCCGTCACCGTGAAGTGCGCAAGATTTTTCCGATCCTGATTGAAACCGCGCACGAGCTGCACCAACAAAGAGCAAACTTGCATTTTGAAGTAGCGGCGGCGTCGGAGACGCTTGCGAGTAAGATTTCGGATACCTTGGCGGACGCTCACGTGAAAGAAGGACTCTTTCGCGTCGTTACGGATGAAACAGCTGCGACTATGCAACGTGCTTCTCTCGGGATCGTTGCTTCGGGGAGCGCGACGCTTGAGGCGGCTTATTTTCGGCTGCCATATGTGCTGATTTACAAGGTCGCGTGGCCGACCTATCTGGCGGCACGACTCGTTGTGAACGTGAAATTTCTCGGCATGCCCAATGTGCTCGCGAATAAAGAAGTGGTGCCGGAATTCATTCAGCATCGAGCAAAACCCAAAACGATCGCGAAAGCTGTGCTGCAACTGATCAATAATCCGGCCGCGCGAGACCGAATGATTTCTGAGTTCGATCAAATCGTTGCCAAATTGGGCGAAGGCCGAGCGAGTAAAAAGGCCGCGCGAGCAATCGTCGAAGAATTGGGCGGGACTTAGATCGCTATTTACGAAACGTGTTCTAGCATCGAGCCGGAGCTGATCACCTGATGAAATTTTGGGATATTTCGCGGACACTATCGAACGAGGTCGCGCCTTGGCCAGGAGACATGCCGTTTCAGTTTCAGCTCACCGGGAAAATTGCAGAGGGAAGCTCGGTTAACCTTGGAGCGATTAAAACGAGCGTGCACAACGGTACCCACGCCGATGCCCGGTTTCATTTCGAGATGGAAGGCGAAACGATCGAGAAAGCGCCGCTCGAGATTTATATGGGGCGCGCGGTGGTTATCGATCTTGCGGAAGCTTTCTTGGGGTCGAGCGAAAAGCATTTGATTACTACCGAGGATCTTGGGCCGCATTCTGAAGAGATCGGGGAGAGCTCACGACTTCTCATCAAAACCGGTCGATGGAGCGATTCGGCGATTTTTCCAAACCAAATTCCCGTGATCGCGGCTGATGTTCCGCAGTGGTTGCAGAAAAATGGAGTCAGGCTCCAAGTCGTTGCCGAATCATCACGCGCTCGCTCGTGCCGGCATCGCCATTATTGAATCTCTCGATCTGAAAAATGTCGGCGCCGGCGTCTATGATCTTGTAGCGTTGCCGCTAAAGATTGCCGGTGGCGACGCCGCGCCACTACGAGCGATTCTTTGGCGCGACTGAGCTCCCGCAGCGAACATGGAACTTTCCTGGCTGGAGAAATTTCTTCAGAATAGCCGCACGCCTTGGATCGTTGGCGCATTGACAATCACTTTATTTTTAATCGCGAACCTGCCGTGGCAGCTCGACGATTACGACCAGGCCAAACAGGCGTTCACTTCCTTTGAGATGGTTAAGGAGGGAAGGTGGTTCTATCAGCAAACGCCGCACGAACATGTGGCGACGAAGCCGCCGCTGGTCGGATGGATCTCGGTCGGCCTTTTTGCCGCAACGCGATCATGGGACGTGGCGTGGCGTTTGCCATCCTTCATCGCGGCAATTGCGATGTCGATCTTGCTCTTTCGGGTCGCAGCGGTGGCTCACGGATCAGTCGCTGCTTTGATTGCGCTGAGCGCGTTCGGACTGAATCTGCTGAGTCCGCGTCTGGCCACTCTTGTCCGCACGGACATGCCGCTGGCGTCCGTGATTTTTCTGATCGGCTTTCTTATCTGGCGGAAAATTCAAAAACAGGAAGCGTGGATACCGAGGGATCGATTCTTGATCTTCGCACTGCTCACCGCTGCGATGTTAATCAAGGGACCGATTGTTTATGCGTTTCTACTTCCCGGGATCGGCCTGTTTGAGTGGTGGGGACGAAAGACTAGTTCGCCGAGCGCGTGGTGCGGCTGGTGGCCCTGGCTCGCTTCGCTCGGAATTTTCCTTTTGTGGGTCGTCGGTGGAATTCTCTTTCAGCCTGGCTTTTTCGATGAAGTTGTAATGCGCGAATTCGTCGCGCGTTTCGGGGAAACGATTCATCGATCGCTACCGTTTTATTTTTATCTGCCGCATCTATTGCACAAATTTGCTCCATGGAGCGTGCTGATGATCGCCGTGGCGATTCTCGATCTTCGTGCGCGTCAATGGAAGATTGCTGCTGCGTTTCGCGGGATGTCTCCCGAAACCTTTTGGTTGCTTTGCTGGAGCTTGGGCGGCTTGCTCGCGATGTCGTTGATTCCGTCCAAACGCGTCGATCGGATTTTTCCGGTTATTCCGCCGCTCTGTTTGCTGTTGGCGGCCCAGATCGGGAACTCTTCTGTTAATGAGCAATTGCGCGCCCGTATTTATCGATGGAGCGCAGTCGCGCTGTTCTTGTCGATCTTGCTGACGGGTGGCTACACGATTGCGAAAGTGTTTTCCGGATATCGTGATCATCGCGATGCCCTGGTCGTTTTCGGACGCGAGGTTCGCCATGAAGCAGAAACGCATCACTGGCGTTACGAGGTGATCGGCGGCAAAGATGAAGGCGTGCTGCTTTACCTGCGACAGTTGTATTTCGTTGAACCGGACGACGCGATTGCTAAATGGAAGACCGGAGTTATCGACGCAGTCGCCGCGCCGGATGAGGAACAGCCGCGCTTGCTGCGCGATTTAGAAGGATCGGTGCCCTCGCGCATCCGCTCGTGGAATGAGAACGACGATCGTACTCCGCGTTACATCTTGCTGACGCGATCGTGACTGGTCGCACTCTAGCGTGGCACATCTAAAGGAAACGCAGCCTCTCAAGTCAATGACGCTTCGGTCAGCGCGAAAGCTTCGGAAGTGCATCTTCTGCTTGGGAAGGAATGCGTCAAATGCACTCGTTGTGCCCGAATTTGCGAGTCTTGGAGCAGTCCAGGAGCTTACGCAAAGTAAGAATAGATCCCGTCTGCGCGGTGGCGGCGACGGGCGTTAAGGCGGGAGCTAGAGACCTGGTCGGCCCCCGTTGTCTTGTTGGCATCGAGCAGCACCGGTCGGCCGTTATGGAGGACATAGTCGAACTTACCGTAATCGAAATTGAGGCGCTTTCGCGCCTGCACGATTTCGGGGTGCGGTTCGACCTCTTCGATGCGGATGACAGTCTGATCTTTGACGATCGGACCCGTGGCGGCGAGCCGAGTACAAGTCGACCGGTCGCCAAGAAATTCGTAATGACGAACGAAGAAAAAGTTCTCCTCTTTCTCGGGAAGGAACTTTTCTACGACGATGTCGTCCCGCTCAAAGTCCGCTCGCGGTACCTCTGTCAGGCTGTCGTAGATTCGGTAGTCGAAGGGCGTTCCGAGGCCGGAACCGTTGGCATCATTTCTAACAAAGGAACTAAGCTGCCTCCAAGGCGATGGATTCCTTTCCAGAATCCGGTCTGGATAGCCTCCGAAGTTGAGATCGGATTTGACGATCACTTTCCCCGAATACGGATCACCGGACCTCAGGAGATTCGTGCTCACTAGCGATTTTCGGATGTCCTTGACGCCGTTGTTCAGAGCGATCGGATATCGACTCGCGAATTCCAAGTATTCGTCCGGCACGACTGAGAGATCGACGTGGATCAACAGAAGGTCGGCAGGAACGAACTTCCGGATACCGAAGAGATAGCGAACCTGGTTTCCGTCCTGTCGCCAGAACTCTGCCAGAAACTTGATAGCGTAGCTCGAGACGTGGCGCTTCCGGTGATTCTCGTGAAAGAGAATCGCAATCTCCCGGGGCGCGGTGTTCATTCTCCAATCATCCACTTCATCCGGAGCCGGTTAGCTCCATCGCCGAAGGAACAGCGCAAGCTCGACGCACGCCTTTTCAGCCTGCTCCGCGGAAATTTCAAATAGCGCTTTGTTCAGAT
>QHMQ01000179.1 GCA_003217835.1 Verrucomicrobiota bacterium | reverse complement strand
TTTGCGGCAAGTAGAAGGCGCTGATACACGCATCCAATTCGCCACGTTTGTTCATGTCCGTCTCCAGTCTGCCTTTCTTCTGTTTTATTGGCCTTGTCACGTCGCAGCTTCGAGCGGAACCGACAATTGCAGCGCAAGATCCGAAAAAGATTAACCGGAATGCCCCGGCGGAATCGAGTGTCACGTTCAGCTCAGTCCATGTCGATGGTCCCTACATCGCGATGACTTTTGATGACGGTCCCAGCGCGACGCTTACGCCGAAACTATTGGACATCCTCGCGGCTCACCACATTAAGGCAACTTTCTTCGTGATCGGGGAAAACGTTGTACAACATCCTGAAGTCGTCGCCCGGGCCGCACGCGAGGGTCATGAAATTGGAAATCATAGCTGGTCGCATCCCAATTTCGGCAAAATGTCGGATGACGGCGTGCGCAGCCAAGTGCAGCGAACCGACGACGCAATCAAAGGCGCCACTGGCGCACGACCGACTTTGCTGCGACCACCTTATGGATCCATTACGGCGCGCCAAAAACGTTGGATTCACGATCAGTTCGGATATCAAATCATTCTTTGGGACGTCGATCCGTACGATTGGAAACGACCCGGGCCGTCCGTAGTACGTAATCGCATTCTCAAAGAAACGCAGCCTGGCTCAATCGTGTTGTCCCACGACATTCACCCGGGGACGATTGAAGCGATGCCGTCAACTTTCGATGCACTAGAGGCGAAAGGTTTTAGATTCGTGACCGTTTCGGAATTGATTCGCATGGCAGTCCCTCAACCATCCCCGCCGTCGCCGAGAACACACGGGAGCGTTCCTGCAACAATTACTCCATCGCCGTCAACATCGATAGTTCCTCCTCCAGTACCTTCGCCAAGCGGCTAGCTAATTACGAACCGAAGGATACCAGCTATCGTCTACTTCTTCGCGCTTAGCTTCTCCGTTTGGCGCCGGGCAATGACGAAGTGATTATTTTCGCCGTAGCTCCGCCAGGGGCCCGGGGGCACATCACGCACCTCGACAAATTGCCAATCGGTCGTGTCCGTCGGTTGGAGTCCGAGGTAATCGCGCACGGCTGGAGAAACATCCAGCCCGGCCCCACGATTGAGGTTCGGCTTCGGCCGCTCATTTTGAAAAACGTATTGGAAATGATCGGTGCGAAATGGCCCGCAATCTTCCCATTGCGCGTAGCAAGTGTGGTTGTCTTTTCGAATCGCGATCCAGCGATCTTTACACACCGATTGGCCAGGCCCCGTGTAGACCTGCTTGAACCACGGGATGACGAGCGGAGCTTCTGGTTTGAACTGACCGTGGGTGACGTCGTTGTACGGCAGTGCGCAGTAGAATGGATTTTGGTGCGGTATGAAGGCCACCGGAATATAATTGCGTCGCGCCGAGGGGTCCGGTGTGTCGAAGCCGCCGTAGTTAGTCGTCCAATTGAAATCCCACGAGCTTCGATAATTCGGCACCGGGTTGTTTCCGCCTGCTTGTTCCCCAACCCAAAAAACCGTGGTCACGATGTTCATTTTCCATGGGAAACGTTGCGTCGTAGGTTGCGAACTTGTTGGCACAAAAACTTGCGGCTCAACTTTAAGCAGCGCCTGTTCCCGGAGCTTCCTCGCATATTTCGCAAAATCCGCGGCAGTCGCGTATGGCGAAGTCGATTGTTCGTCACCTTTAGCCGCGGCCACCATCACTAAAGTTAAACAAACCGATAAAAGTCTCTTCATCCGTGAATTACCGCCACCCTTTATCTGATCACTTGCTTTTAGGCAAGACGAATTTTCGATGCGCAACGGGGCTTGCGATCCGGGGTTCAACCGCGGCTGAGCACCGTCGCGCCCTTGAATTGTCGATCTTCCATCTCGGGATAATCCAGCGTGTAATGGAGGCCACGGCTCTCTTTTCGACTCAATGCAGAATCGACAATCAACGCGGCCACCGTTGCGAGATTACGCAGCTCGAGCAGGTCCACGGATATTTTGAAATTCCAATAGAACTCCCGAATTTCCCGCTGGAGATTTCGCAACCGCGCGCTCGCGCGATGTAGCCGCTTGTCGGTTCGTACAATTCCCACGTAATCCCACATCAGACGTCTGATCTCGTCCCAATTGTGATAAATCACGACCAGTTCATCAACGTTCTGCACATTTCCCGATTTCCATTCGGGCAACGAAATTTTTTGTCTTGAACTCGATCGCGCGCGCATGCAGGCGGCCGCTGCGCGATGCGCCACCACCAGACCTTCCAGCAGGGAGTTGCTCGCTAGACGATTTGCTCCGTGCAACCCAGTGCACGCCACTTCACCGATCGCATACAACCCCGGCAAACTCGTTGCGCCATTCATGTCCGTTTTGATTCCACCGCATTGATAATGCGCCGCTGGCACGACTGGAATCGACTGCTTAGAGATGTCGATCCCGAATCGCAGGCACGTCTCGTAAATGTGCGGGAATCGCTCGCGAATAAATTCCGGAGATTTGTGCGTGATATCTAGAAACACGCACTTCGCGCCGGAGCGCTTGATCTCCGCGTCGATCGCGCGCGCCACGATATCGCGCGGCGCGAGCGAGCCACGCGCGTCGTAGCGTTTCA
>QHMQ01000178.1 GCA_003217835.1 Verrucomicrobiota bacterium | reverse complement strand
CCAGACCAGCCGCTATCTTGACACGTCTGGCAACGGCGCGTGGAGTGTGGTTGGAAACAGCAACTACGGCGTTCGGAACTGGGGCTCTGCCGTGATGTACGACATTGGCAAGATTCTGATGATGGGTGGAAGTCCTTGCGGATGGTACTCAACCACTTGCACAACCACTCCGACCGAAACGGCGGAGATCATCGATTTGACGGCAGCGAACCCGACCTGGCGGTACACGAGTTCAATGGCTGGTCCACGGAAACTCCACAATGCGACTTTACTTCCGGACGGCAAGGTATTGGTGACTGGTGGCAGCAGAGGGACTGAAAGTGCAAACTCGCTGCCCGCCGATCCGGCCTATGAGTCAGAAATGTGGGACCCTGCGTCGGAAAGCTGGTCTACGATGGCCAGTCTAAGTGTAGGCAGAGCGTACCATGCTACGGCGCTGCTACTACTCGACGGACGCGTCTTATGCGCAGACGGGCAACAGGGCACTGGGACGACGTCGGCCGAGATCTATTCGCCGCCGTACCTTTTTAAGGGAGCTCGGCCGACGATCACGTCGGCGCCCACTGGTGTTGCATACGGTAATTCATTCTTCCTACAAACGCCGGATGCAGGAAGTATAACTAATGTAACAATGATTGCGCTGCCCTCTGTTACTCACGGCTTTAACATGGGGCAGCGCATCGTTCGCCCATCATTCTCGCTTGCTTCAGGTGGGCTCAACGTGGCGGCACCGTCGAGTAGCAACATCATGCCGCCAGGCTATTACATGCTTTTCATTCTGAATGGGACTGATGTCCCGTCGGTCGCAAAGATTATTCAAATCTCAGGTAGCGCGCCTAGCCCGACCCCGACTCCAACGCCGACACCAACCCCAACACCGACGCCCACCCCGACTCCATCGCCAACACCAGCGGCACCAACAAATCTGACAGCTATTGCCGGATCACCTACTCAGGTCAATCTATCGTGGACTGATAAGTCGAGTAACGAAACAGGGTTCAAGGTCGAACGCTCTGCCGATGCTACCACATTTACACAAGTTGCGACTGTAGACGCAAATGTTACTGCGTACATCGATAGCGGGCTCGTTACGTCGGGTACATATTTCTATCGCGTCTCTGCTTACAATTCCACCGGCAGCTCAGCCTATTCCAACACGGTCAATGTCGCGCTAGTTCCGCCAGCTGCTCCGACAAATCTAACAGCTAAGGTCGCAAAGAACGGTCAGGTAAATCTTACTTGGAAGGATAATTCCAACAATGAAACTGGCTTCCAAGTTGAGCGCTCCACCGATGGAACTACATTTGCCGTGATCGCGACTACGTCCGCGGGTGCGACGAGCTATCGTGATAGAAGCGCCCTGAAGGGGCAACGATATTACTATCGTGTGTGCGCTAAGAACAACGTCGGCCTTTCGGATTACAGCAATGTAGCCACTACAGGCCCATGACGTCAACATTTATGCCAAGAAGTAAGCGAAACCTGCAAACCGTCGTAATGCTGTTGGCGATCGCGGGATTGGTCGCTGCAAGACAGACATTTGCGCAAACGACTGGCTATATCATATCGCAGCTAAATGCCGGCGAAATTCCGTGTCGACTAAACGACCTCGGTGATTTCGTTGGAAGAACAGGAAATTCTGTTGGTGGAGAAACCAGGGCTACGGCTTGGAGTCACGGCACTTTTAAACCAAAGCATCTGGGTATCTTGCCCGGGGGCGAGTACAGTATTGCATTCGCTATCAACGACACCGGCGGTGTCACTGGAGCCTCAAACACAGGTGACTCCATCGTTCCATTCATTTGGAGACCGGCCGGCGGTTTGCAGCGTATCCCCTTGTTGCCCGGTGATAGCTGCGGCCAGGGGCTCGCCATTAATAAGCACGAGCATGTGGCCGGATATTCTTCGGGTCCCAATGGCGTCAGAGCTTTTCTGTGGATTCCAAAGACAGGCGTTCGCCATCTTGAATCTCTTCCCGGTGCCGGTTATAGCAGGGCCCGTGCAGTTAACGACTCTGATGAGGTTGCCGGCACGTCTGCACGTCCAACGGGCGACCGGGCGGTCCTCTGGACGAGCGCTGGCCGCGTCTTAGATCTTGGAACCTTGCCGGGAGACAGTTTGAGCGAGGCTATGGCAATCAACGCTGCTGGCGATGTGGTTGGGTACTCGAAAGGTCCACGAGGTCTGCGCGCGTTTCTGTGGACTAAGGGTGGCGGAATGGAGGAGCTCGGCATTCTTCCAGGCGGCAGCTCGAGCCGAGCTCTTGATATTAATAATTCAGGTGTTGTAGTTGGAAGCTCGGCAACCTCGTCAGGAGATCGTGCTTTTGTATGGAGAAAACAAACAGGAATGGTTGACTTGAATGACGCCGGTTCGGCTGCTGGTCTTGGCGCGGTGTTGGTCGAAGCTGACGCGATCAATAACAAAGGTGAAATTCTCGCGATGGGAAACATGGTGCATGGAACGATGTCATCACAAAATAAAATATGTGCTCCGGCGCCCCCACTCAGCTTTCTCCTGACTCCCAGTGATTCGCCCTGATACACCGGTGCCACCGGCAAGATTCGATTTCTGGAATCGTTCGATTCGTTGCTAGCAATTGCGATAGGCAACGGGATTCGATCCTAGGTCGGGGCAGCGTCGCTCGGATAGCGCCCACTCGCTCAGTCGGATCACGGCGCAGAGATTAAAGCTGTGCTCCTCAAAGCAGGGTGAAAATATTATCATTAGCGTATTCAGTCATGGACACCGCACAGCACGTTCTCGCTGCTATTTATCGAGCCGTCGATTCGATGAACGCCGAATTGCCGCCAGATCGCCAGTTGACCAAATCAGCAGAGACTTCACTTCTGGGAGCACAATCGCTCCTCGACTCCCTGCATTTAGTAAGCCTGCTCATCACTATCGAACAGGAAGTTGCGGACACGATCGGCGTGACCCTGACGTTGGCTGACGAACGGGCGCTGTCGATGAAAGAGAGTCCATTTCGAACAATCCAATCACTTGCGAGCTATATTGAAGTGCTGATCAGCGAGGCGCAAAATGCCTGAGAACAAAGTCGTTTTGGTTTCCGGTGCGAGTA
>QHMQ01000177.1 GCA_003217835.1 Verrucomicrobiota bacterium | reverse complement strand
CGCAGATCTCGAAATTCTCATGGCGGCGTTACGCGGCACAAACGTGCGCGATTTCGAAAATGACAAGCTTGCCGGTTCGGAATTTCAGGTTCCACAATCTGCCATCCGATCCTCCGATTTTCTAACTCATCCAGTCTTCAATACGCATGACACCGAGACGGAAATGCTGCGTTACCTTAAAAAGCTCGAATTACGCGATCTTTCGCTGACCACCTCGATGATTCCGCTCGGCTCCTGCACGATGAAGTTAAATGCCGCCGCGGAAATGTTTCCGATTTCATGGCCGGAGATTTCCAAGCTGCATCCGTTTGCGCCGAGTGATCAGACCGCCGGGTACATCGAGATGTGCACGCAACTGGAAGAATGGCTCGCTGAGATGACCGGTTTCGCGGCGGTATCATTGCAACCCAACGCCGGATCCCAAGGCGAATACGCCGGATTGCTCGCCATCCGCGAGTATCATGCATCGCGCGGCCAAGCGCATCGCAATATCTGTCTCATCCCAACCTCCGCGCACGGGACGAATCCGGCCAGCGCGGTCATGGCCGGTTTCAAAGTTGTACCGGTTGCGTGTTTGAAAGATGGCGATATTGATCTTGCCGACTTGCGCGCCAAAGCGGATGAGCATGCGCGCGACCTCGCCGCATTAATGGTCACATATCCTTCGACCCACGGCGTTTTCGAAACCACCATTCGCGAGATTTGCCAGATCGTGCACTCACACGGCGGCCAGGTTTACATGGACGGCGCAAACATGAACGCGCAGGTCGGTCTCTGTCGCCCTGGTGATTACGGCGCGGATGTCTGCCATTTGAATTTGCACAAGACGTTTTGCATTCCGCATGGCGGTGGCGGACCGGGCGTGGGGCCAATCGGCGTTGCCAAGCATCTTGTGCCGTTTTTGCCGGCCGCGGCTTCGCTGAATCAAGATGTCGATCTCAATAAGCTTGTCGGGCCGGTCGCGGCGGCACCGTACGGCAGCGCGAGCATTCTTACAATTTCGTGGATGTACATCCGGATGATGGGCCCAGCCGGACTAACGGAAGCAACAAGAGTCGCGATCTTAAATGCAAACTATATCGCGAAGCGGCTCGATCCCTATTTCCCAGTTCTCTTCAAGGGCAAACACGGCCTCGTTGCGCATGAGTGCATTCTCGATCTTCGCCAGTGGAAGAATGCAGCAATCGAGGTGGAGGATGTCGCAAAACGCTTGATGGATTACGGATTTCACGCGCCGACGATTTCGTGGCCAGTGGCCGGGACGATGATGGTCGAACCGACCGAGAGCGAACCAAAACACGAGCTCGACCGTTTTTGCGACGCGATGATCTCGATCCACGCAGAGATTGAAGCGATCACGAATGGGAAAATTAATCGGGAAAACAATGTCTTGAAAAACGCGCCGCACACGGCGCGGCAAATTGCTTCCGATAAATGGGACCGACCCTACTCACGCGAACAAGCGGCTTTTCCCGCGCCGTGGACACACGAGCACAAGTTCTGGCCGGCCGTGGCGCGGATCGACAATGTCTATGGGGACAGAAATTTATTCTGCTCCTGTCCGCCAGTAGAAGATTTCAGCGAAGGATAATTAACCTTCCGGTGCGAGCTCGGGAGCAGCCACGACACGTGTTGGTACAAGTCGCAGGGCAGTGCCCGTCGTTTCTTCCGCGGCCGGTGCGCCGGCTTCGTGATATTCAGCGTCTCCGTTAACCTGCCAGAGATCGTAAAGCTTGGTGTCGGCCAGAATATTTTCGACGCATAACATGGCGGTCATCATGGCGTGATCCTGGTTATTGTATTTGTGCATGCCGTTGCGCCCGACGAGGTGCAGGTTCGGATAACGGTTTTCGAGCTCCTGGCGGATTGTGGCGACGTGGCGCGCATAATCGTCGTCGTAAACCGGATACGCTTTCTTCTGGCGAACGACGCAGCCGTCCACAAGATCACCCTCTCTGGCCAGACCAATCTTAATCAGCTCGCGTTTCGCCAACTCGATTAAATCGCCATCGCTCGAATCCCAAAGACCGTCGTGCTCAAAGCAGAAATATTCGAGGCCATAGCAGACCTTATCGGGATCGGGCACCATCTCTGGCGACCAAGAGCGGAAGTTCTGAACGCGGCCAACCTTAACGCTTGGATCATGAATATAGATCCAATTGTCATCGAACATGTGTCGATCCTTCAGAATGAGCATGACGGTGAGAAAGTCACGGTACTTGAGGCTTTCCGCCGCGCGTTTCGCTCGCTCACTTACCGCCGGCGACAATCCGCAGATCAATTCTCGCATGGGTGCAGATGAAATGACGTGTTCCGCTTCGATTGCGTGCAACCCACCTTGTCGATCTTTGAACTCGACCGTCCAACTGCTGGAGGCATCGTTGTAACAGCAGCCTGTAACCTTACAGCCTGTTTCGATCTTACCACCCATCGCCTTCGTCTTTTCAGCACACGCTTCCCACATCATGCCTGGACCTCTGCGGGGATAACGGAAGGAATTGATCAACGTCTTGATCACTTTCGTTCGATCGCCATTGTAGCGCTGCGGCAACAGTGCGTTCTTGATCGCGCTGCCAAGCGAAAGCCCTTTAATGCGCTGCGCGGCCCAGTCTGCGGAAATTTCCCTGCAGCTCATGCCCCAGACCTTCTCGGTGTAGCTCTTGAAGAAAGTGTTGAAGAGTCGTCTGCCGAACTGGTTGCTTACCCACTCTTCAAAGTTACGAGGATCGCGGATTGGGAAGACGCGAGCTTTCAACCAGGAGAGGACGCAGAGAACCGATTTGAAGATGCCGAGCTTCACCAATGCTTCAAACGGCTTTAACGGATAGGAAAAAAACTTGCCGCCGTAAAAAATACGCGATGAACGCGGCCGCACGAGCATGTCGTCCGGCAAAATCTCGGTCCACAAATCTTCTACCGCTTTGGATTTGGAAAAGAAACGATGTCCGCCAATATCGAAGTGAAAACCTTTGTAGGTGGCCGTGCGCGAAATTCCACCAACGTACATCGGATCGGCTTCCAGAACAGTGACTTCAATGC
>QHMQ01000176.1:2585-4440 GCA_003217835.1 Verrucomicrobiota bacterium | reverse complement strand
GCGAACCGCAACGGTTCCTTGCTTAAAACCGCTTCCCCGCGGACGACGATCGCATTTTCAAGACTGCCGCCCTTGATCAGATTTTTCTCCATGAGCGGCTGAACGTCTTCGTAGTAAACAAACGTTCGTGCTGGCGCGATCTCCCGTTCGAAGATTGCCGGAGTGATTTCCATCGATAAGAACTGCGCGAAACGATTGTTCGGTCCTGCTTGCGTGCATGAGATACGAAACGTTTCACACGGCAGCAAAACAAGGAGCGCGCCCGTTTTCGATTCCACATGCATCGATTCACGCACATCAAAAAATCACACCAGCTTTCTTGATAAGATCGACGTAGGACTGCGCACTGCCGTCTCCGATTGGCGGTTCGTTGGCGTCCATCTCCACGACGGCGTTGTCCACGTCCATTGCCGAGAGGGCCGCGAGCACGTGCTCGACTGTGTGGCCGCGCACCGATCCTTCGCCGATGGTTGTTGCCCGTTCTACCATTTTCAGATTGTCGATTTTTGCGTCGATGATCGGTTCATCGGGCAAATCCTTGCGCTTAAATTTGATTCCGTGATCGACCGTCGCTGGATGCAACCTGAGCGAAACTTTTTCGCCCGTGTGGAGCGATGTGCCGCTCAAACTGGCGATCTTGCCAACCGTATGTTGAAGCTCGGGAGAAGCGGGCATGAGCGCTAACTAACAAAGATTTCGGGTTGTGGCCAGCAGCGGCTATTTCAGTTCAAGGTCGCCGCAATCAAAAGCCATCATCTTGTCGATGTTGGAGATGCGAAATCGCACGATGAGCGTACCGTCATCCTGCCAAACATCGACCGACTTTTCGCCGTTCTTTTTGATGGATGCGCGAATCAGATTCGGTGTTTCACTGATAGTGTACAGCGGCAATCCATCGATGGTTTTAAGAAAACTGCCCTCTTCGTCAAATCCAACCCCAAGATCGACAATCGGCCTTTCGTCGTTGGCCAGCGGATTTGGCGTAAGTTTCACTTTCACGTTGGCGGTTGCGTCATCTTCGACAGGCGGAGCCGCAGCTTGGCCGAGATCTTGCACTTTGAAGTGACCAATGAGGTAACCGCGAGCATGATATTTTCCAGCAGGTAAATCTTCTCCATCGTCATCCTTACCATCCCATTGTGTCACCAGCGCATCTGCGCCGATCGTGAATTCATTGGATTCGGCTTCCTGATGCAGAACGCGAACGAGCTTCGAATTGTTATCATAGATGCCGAGGCTAATGGTGCCTTCAAGTGGCGGCGGAACGAAACTGATCCGAACGCTGCGCGCGGGTGAAACGTTCGGACTGGGTGTCGGTATTGGCGTTGTCGACGGCGTTTCCTGGGCCAATGCCGTACAGATTGACGTCAATCCCACGACAAGCGCCGCAGTCAGTCCTTTTGTCATGTTGAACGGAGCCGAAACCCCTCTGTTTGTTTTGCGGAGAAACCCCGATGATCGGAAGAGGTTCCTCGACTTCATTGCGCTGCGTTCCAGTTTCGCTCGGAATGACATCAAATGTAATACCGCCAGTTTACGTTCGGGAAAAGGTTATCGCGCCATTCGCAATCGTGCAGAAATTTTTCATCGACATGATTCGCGGCGAACTGATCATGCAATCGGTTGAAACGACTGAGGTGATCCAGCGTTCGCTTCGTAGCGTACTCTTTCGCCGTTCCCGTTTTCATCAAGAATGCCCAATCGCTCGATTGGGCGAGTAGGAGTTCGCGCGCGAGTTGTTTGAGCACGCGATCTGCGAGCGGACTCGAGTCTCCTGCATGCCTGCGCGCAGCTTCGCTCAGGTGTTGGGTCGCAGTGTGCAGGTGTGGATAGATCCAGGCGTTGTTCGGATCGA
>QHMQ01000176.1:0-2525 GCA_003217835.1 Verrucomicrobiota bacterium | reverse complement strand
CTTGCTCCCTTGCCGCTTTGCGAACAACGAGTTCGAGGAAACGCGGCCCTTCAAACCACCAGTGCCCGAACAATTCGGCGTCGAATGGAGCCACAATTATTGGATCAAAACTCAGTCCACTGAGTTCGCGCAATTGCATTTGCCGCTGTTCAACAAAGTGACCGGCATGCATCTCGACCGCTTTTTCCGCTGCCTCGCGATCATACAATTCTTTTTCCTTACCGCGTCCGGTGATACGAAAATATTTTACGCCGGAGAATTTTCTGCTTCCGCGCGCGATTGGACCCAAATGCTCCATCGGAAGATCGAAACCGACGTCGCGATAGAATTCGCGGTAAGCCGAATGGCCGGGATAGCCTTCCTGCGCACTCCAGACCTGCCGGCTTGAATCGCGATCCCGAGCGAAAACGGCCGGTCCGGCTGGCGTGTAATATGGCGCGTAAATCGAGCGGCACGGACGCGGTTTTCCAAACATCACGCCGTGTGCGTCGAGAACGAACCAGCGAATATTTGCTTCTTGTAACAGCGATTCCAAACCAGGAGCGTAGGCGCACTCCGGCAACCAAAAACCAGTCGGATCAACACCGAAAAGATCGAGATATACATCCCTGCCGATCAAAATTTGCGCCCGCGCGGCTTCGGGCGACTGCCTCTGAATCAGCGATAGCAATCCGTGGGTGGCGGCGCAGCCGGTGATTTCAACTGCGCCGGCTTCCCGCAGATCACGAAAAGAGGCGAGGAGGTCGCATTTCCATTGCTCGACAAAGAAACATCGAGTCTCGAAAAATAGGTCGGAATAAAATTCGGCTAGCTCTCGAAGTTTAGGATGCTTGCGATTTCGCTTTTGCTCGCGCGCGGCCAGATCAATTAAGAGGTCGAGGTGACGCACATAGCGCTCGCGCAGCAATTCGTCTTGCAGCATGGCGCAGAGTGTCGGCGTGATCGACATCGCGAACTTGAACGGCACGCCATCATTGACCAGTCGCTGCATCATCCGAAGCAGCGGAATGTAAGTCTCGGTGATGGCCTCAAAGAGCCAGTCTTCTTCGAGGAAATGCTCATGCTCGGGATGCCGAACGAAGGGAAGATGCGCGTGCAGAATGAGCGCGAGATAGCCGGACCGCATTTCAGATCGCAGATTCAGCGTGAGAAAAGAGTCTCCGCCGAAATCGCTAAGTCGTTGAATTGTTAAATGGCTAGAGCGTCCGGCAAAAATCCTGGAAACGGTCCAGGCCTTTTTTGATCACGTCGATGCTGGTGGCGTAACTAAGCCGAACCGTGCGGTCGTCGCCAAAAGCGGCGCCTGGGATAACGGCAACATTCGCCTTACTCAACAATCGATCGGCAAAATTTTGCGAAGTGAGCCCAAGCTGGCTGATGTTGACCAGCACATAAAACGCGCCCTGCGGTTTAACCGCGGTGATGTTCGGAATTTTTGAAATCCGATCGAACATATAATTGCGACGCATATCGAATTCTTCGCGCATATCGGCCAGCGGCTGTTGATCTCCCTTCAAAGCAGCGAGCGCGCCATGCTGGGAGAAAGAAGACGGGTTGGATGTGGTATGGCTTTGGATTGAATCCACTGCCTTGGCCACTGCTTCCGGTGCGGCAAGGTAGCCGAGCCGCCAACCGGTCATCGCGTATGACTTACTGAAGCCGTTGATTGTAATCGTGAGATCGTAAGCTTCCTTGGAAAGCGATCCGATGCTCACGTGCATGGCGTCGTCGTAAACGAGCTTCTCGTAAATTTCATCAGATAAAATGTAAATGTCTTCCTCGGCGGCAACATCGGTAATCGCCTGTAATTCCTCGCGCGTGTAAACAGCGCCGGTCGGATTGCCCGGCGTGTTCATGATAAACATCTTTGTGCGCGGCGTCATCGCGTTCTCAAAATCTGAGGCGCGCATTTTCCAAGAGTTGCGCTCGCTCGTTGGCACGATCACCGGATCGGCGCCTGCTAACCTGACCATGTCCGGGTAGCTGACCCAATACGGCGCCGGAATTATGACCTCATCACCGGCCTGGCACGTCGCGAGGATGGCGTTGTAACACGCGTGCTTCGCGCCGTTGCTCACGATGATCTGAGCAGCGCGATAGTTGAGCTGGTTGTCCGAGGCTAATTTTTCAGAGATTGCCTGGCGCAATTCCGGAATCCCCGCGCTTGGTGTGTATTTAGTGAAGCCGGCTTCCAAGGCCGCGATTGCCGCTGCTTTGATGTGTTCGGGCGTGTCGAAATCCGGCTCGCCTGCGCCGAAGCCGCAAACATCGATGCCTTCGGCTTTCATCGCTTTGGCTTTGCTATCAATTGATAGCGTGAGCGAAGGGCTGAGTTGAGCGGCGCGTGTGGAAATTTCCATGGCAGTAGGACTAGTTATGAGGTTGTTCAAAATGGGAGCGCAAGTTATCGGCGACGGTAGAAGTTTTCAATCAGAGGTTTAAAATTGTTCTCGTCGATTCGGACGATCGCCATTTCGCGTTTCGCATTCTCAGCTGAATCGGAAGCGTGCGCGGCGTTGATCATG
>QHMQ01000175.1 GCA_003217835.1 Verrucomicrobiota bacterium | reverse complement strand
GTCGATTTTGCGTTCGAGTTCTTTGCTCCAGAGGTGGCTTCCATCGCGGAAGATGCAGCCTTGGGCGTGATTGCCGCTTTCGACCAGCTTCGATACTTCGCCCGCCGCCAGGACCTGATTCTCGCGACCGGCGAACCGTTTGAGATATGTGCTCGCCAGACGAGATGCCCGCGCATCGCTGCGAATGAGTTGTTCGATCGTGCTGACGCCGTCGCCAACGATCTTAGGGAATAGCTTTTCCGTAATAGAGAAAATTCGACCGCGCGCTTCGCCTGGCCGCCGAAAATAAAATACGCCAACCTCAAATGGACCTGGGGCATAGCGCTGGAGGATCACCGGCGCGTCCACTTCGAGCAGGTAATCAAGGGCCTCGCGCAGCGATCTAACTAGTCGAACACCGTTGCCACGCTGGCCAACGTCGGGCTTCAAAATGAAAGGCGGCGCGATCCTGTGATTGCGGCACAGCCTATGCAGCGCAAGCAATCGGTCACTCGTCGTACATCCTTCGAGCAAGTAAGCATCGGCGACAAATTCAGCGTCTGCCTCTTGCAATCGCTTGAGTATTTCCTGCTTCGATTCCCCAATAAATCCACCGTTCTGCATTCCGGGATTGGCGGCGGTGGGAAGCGTGAAACTGCGGTAGCGTATTGCCAGGAAAAGATAGTAGATCACGACGGGAATATAGAAAATCCAAGCCGGCCAGAACTCCCACTGCCCTAATTGATGAGCAATGGTTTTGACGAACCGAGCTTTCCTAAGAAGCAGTATAGCCGTTGATACGACGAGACCGGTCAGAACGACGGCGGCGATTTTGGTTTGCCCTGAAGTGAACCACAAGAGCACGTGAGTTCCGAAAATTTTGGTGACCGCGAATACTCCACTGACCCACACGAGGCCACCGACGGCGGTGATCAATGCGAAGCGGCGCAGTGGCATTCCAAACAAGCCAGCCGCCAGATAAGTCGGCAGCCGGGTGCCTGGAACAAATCGGCTGGTGATAAGGGCGACGCTGCTATGACGTGAGAATACTTTCTCGCAGCGGGTGATCGCGCACGGGTCGGCGAAACGCCTCACCCAGCGTGTGTGGAGCAAATTCCTTCCCGCGCATCGTGCGAGAGAGTAGAGGCCGAGGTCGCCGAGCCAAATGCCGGCGAAACAACTTACGAAGCCAACTCGCCAGCTGAATGGCCCGCCGAAAATGGACAACGCAGAAGATACCGCAGCGGCATCCTCAGAAACAAAACTGAGCAAAATGATCGCGGCGGAAGCGAAAAGGGTCGCGGCAATCATGGTGTCGCATCAGGCTGCTTTTTGTTGCTCGCTGCGATATCTCAGCGTCGATGGCGCGACGCCGAAGCCGTCAGGCACCGGGACACCCAGCAACCCACACATCACGGCGATGAGCGCATAATGATGGATTGTGTGCCCCACGGCATACATCAGTTCACGCCCCACAGTTGAGGCAATCAGCGGCGACTCGCCCGAGCCATAACCGATCTGGCTACGGACGTTGATCGGATAATCGAGAAAGGGCGTCGGGATGAAATGGTAGGCGCTAAGGATTCGCTGGGTTTCGGCCAGCGCGAATTCCCGGTCGGTTTCGATGCGTCGATCGCGCTCGCGATGATCATAATTGATCTCGTTCTCTTTTAGCCCGCGGAGCAAACATTGGAAGTGATCGATGCAATGGCGGTAATGCCCACCGATGGCCGAGTTAAAGGCAGGTCGCAGCTTGCGCGTGTAATTCGCGTCGTCGATCGTGCACAGAAGCGATTCCCCCTGCTGCAAAACTTCCGCAACGGCGTGGTAGAGGGGCGATTCGTTCACAGATAGGCTCCGATGATTGGAAGCAGCCGACGTTGCAGAAACAGCAAGACCGCGCTGCAAATCGCGACCGCGAGGGCGAGACCGAAAAGCAGACCACCGTCTCCCATCACTTGAATGCCGAGTACCGTGAGGTGGCTGAAGATCGCGCCGAACATCACCGCCAGCGCGAGGCCCGCGCCAAGCCAGGTTGTCGCCGGAATCAGGATTAGAATCGCCGCAATGAGTTCAGCTACACCCGAACCGATCCGGCCATACGGCTCAAGGCCGACTCTGGTGAAGATGTAAACCGATTCCGGGGCGGCGGTGAATTTGAAGAATAAGGTCTGCAGCAGGATCACCGCGGCGGCGATCCGACATATCCAGGCAACTATTTTCTGCGTTTTCGTAAGTGAATTCATTAAATGTTGTTTCCCGATTCGTCGGAATGACTGGGCATTCCTTACATTTTGCGCGCTGTAGCCGGCGGCGGTGACGCCGGCCGCGGTC
>QHMQ01000111.1:429-14810 GCA_003217835.1 Verrucomicrobiota bacterium | reverse complement strand
GGGAAAAAGAACGTGGATCTTCGCGAAAAACATCTCGTGCAATTGAACGGCAGCGCGCCGCGCGACCGTGCAATGGCATCAACAGATGAGATCGATCAAGGAATTAATCCGGGCGACGAGCGTAACAAGATCGAGATGGTGGCAAACCGGCCGACCCCCGATACGGGAAAAGACATTGAGGCTGCATCCAGCGAAATGTTCACGCATGGGCAAAGTCGCATCGGCCATGGCAGCGTTCTCATCGCGGCGATCACAAGTTGCACGAACACGAGTAATCCAAGCGTAATGATCGCGGCCGGTTTGCTTGCAAAAAAAGCGGTCGAGCGTGGTCTGCTTATCGATCCAGCGGTAAAAACTTCGCTCGCCCCGGGTTCGCGGGTTGTTTCCGATTATCTCGCCAAAACCGGGCTGCAAAAATACCTCGATCAACTTGGATTTAATCTCGTCGGCTACGGTTGCACCACCTGCATCGGCAATTCGGGACCGCTCCATCCGAATATCGAGAAGGCAATCCACGAATTTGATCTGGTTGCAGCCTCGGTGCTTTCGGGAAATCGAAATTTTGAAGCGCGCGTACATCAACACATCAAGGCGAATTTTTTGATGTCGCCCCCGCTGGTTGTTGCCTTTGCGCTGGCTGGCCGAGTAAATCTCGATCTTTCGCGCGAGGCGATCGGCAAAGACAAGCACGGAAAAGAAACTTTCCTACGCGATCTGTGGCCGAGCTTAAGTGAGATCAGGGAAACGATGCAATCGGCGCTCAAGCCGGAAACATTTCGCAAACTTTACCGCGATTTCGCCGACCAAAACCCGAAGTGGAACGAAATCCCGGCAAGCACGGGCGACATTTACGAGTGGGATGAGAAGAGCGATTACATTCACGAGCCGCCGTTTTTCGAGAATTTCTCGATGGAACCAGGACACGTCGAGGAGATTCGAGGTGCGCGCGCGCTTGGCATTTTCGGCGATTCGGTCACGACCGATCACATTTCGCCAGCTGGCGCGATCAAGGCAACGTCGCCGGCCGGAGAATATCTGGTTTCGCGCGGAATCGACCATTCCGATTTTAACAGTTATGGCAGCCGTCGCGGCAACGATTTGGTGATGACCCGGGGGACATTCGCCAACGTCCGCATCAAAAATTTGATAGTGCCGGGAACAGAAGGCGGAGTGACGAAATATTTCGGGGCGGCAGGCAAGATGCCTCTGCCACAGGGAGAACAGATGTCGATCTTCGACGCGGCAATGAAATACGCAGAGACAAAGACGCCATTAATCGTCTTTGCTGGTCACGAATATGGCGCCGGTTCATCGCGCGACTGGGCGGCGAAAGGGACGCGCTTGTTAGGCATTAGGGCGGTAGTGGCTGCAAGTTTTGAACGGATCCATCGCTCCAATCTCGTTGGCATGGGAGTATTGCCGCTACAGTTTCTCGATGGAACCAGTGCGCAATCGCTGAACCTCGACGGCTCAGAAATTTTCTCAATCACCGGGCTGTCAGATAAAGTTCGACCGGGTCACCACGCAACCGTCGAGATTCAGGGCAAAGACGGGAAATCGCATTCAGTGCCGGTGAAATTGCGGATCGATACACCAATTGAGATCGATTATTACCGCCACGGCGGGATTTTGCCGTTTGTGCTTCGGCAGTTGCTCGCGAAGTAATCGTTGTAGCCGCGACTAGCGACCGCGGTTACTGCTCACGCTCGATCGTTCTCTTGAAGATTTCGATTGGCGAACCATCGGCGATGAACGCGGAGTGTGGCGGATCACTTAAAGTTGCGGCGAACTGGTCGCCATAAAGAGTGGCGACATTGGCGTGAACTTCGAATGTGTCCGCATTCCAAATTTTCCACCTTGGATGCTCGACCCGGTACTCGCTGCAGCCGGCGCGAATGCGGGTGTAACCCCAGTAATGTTCGGTGATAAATTCGGCGTGTGAGCCGGCGGGAATTGATTGCGGCTCGCCGCTCGCGATCATCCTAAGCGATTCCCAGTTGCGGCCGCGACGCCAGGAGTATTCCACGCTCAACTTAAGATCGACATGTTCGATGTCGTGCTTCATCGGCAGCGCGAGATAGCGTTCCCCGTAAAATGTGCGCGCAATTAGTGCAATCGCGCGACGCGGAACCAGTTCGCGAACGAAGACGACGCCACGTCGCCACATATCGGCGGATTTTTGCCGCACATAGAAGCGGAGATTCACTTCTTCGAAATCGCGGTGCAGCGGAATCGGGAGGCCGAGCAAACGGGTGTCGAGAAAGAGAAAACCAACCACGCTGACAAATGTGTTGCCATTTTCGTAATCGAGTTCCGTTCCGGGCGGCACCAGAGGCGCGATAATCGGAGGATCGACAACGAAATTGAGTATGGCAAGATATCGCCAATTGGCGGTGAGGAATGGTTGCAACGGCTTGTCCTATCCGTTCACTGCAACAATTTCTCGAGCGATGGATCGGGCTGGGTGCCGAGCGCGGTGGCCTTGGTATAATGTCGTTTGGCTAATTCTTTTGAAGCCGGTTGCGTTGTTGCGAAAATGACGGCCAGATTAAAATGCGCGTCGGCGTAATCAGGATTGTTCGCGATGGCTTGAAGTATTTCCTTTTCTGCTTCTCCGAGCCGGCCCTTTTGGCTGGCGGTAATACCGAGATAATTGTGAGCAATTGGGCTTTTCGGATTGATCTCGATCGACTTGGTCAACTCGGTGAAGGCGTCATCGAATTTGGATTGCCGATAATAGACGATGCCCAGAGTCGTATGCGCAAACTCATCCTTGGCTGACACCGCCAGGGCCTTTTTCAATGTCAGCTCCGCCGCCTTAAATTTGCCGCGGCGAAAATAAACGGCGCCGAGATTGGAAAGCGCGTAGAGATTATTCGGACTTTCGTCGAGGATTTCCTGATATTGGCTTTCGGCGGTACGGTATTTGCCGTGCGCGAAGCTCTCTTTCGCCGCGCGCGCTACCTTCTGCAGATCATCCGGCACGTCCGGCTTGAAGTCGCTCGGCACAGCGGCTTCGCTAGAGTTATTCCTTCTCTCCCCACCCGCGTTAGGCGGCGGTTTTTCCTCTTCGTTCGGCCGCGCGATCTCAACGGAGTCTAACGACGACTTCTTGGCGAAAATAAAACTCGCTTTCAACATGCCGGAATTCTGATCTGAAATTGAGATCACCGGCTGCCGCAATAAAGCGAGCTCCTCATCGCTTAATTTTGTGATCGGCTGCGCCAGAAATTCGATCTGCTTGTTCAAAGAGTCCGATTGGATCTTTAGTTTGTCCAACTCCGCCAGCATCAGCGTCTTCGCCTGATAACGACGCGCTTCCTCCTGCCGTTCGCGCACAACGATGTTTTTCAAGAGTTCGTTCTCTTTGACGAGGCGCGTCGATTCGTCGGCATTTGCACCGGTGAGCTTGGCACTTTGCACTTGAGCGCTCGCGTCATCGAGTTGAACGGAAAGCTCGGCAACTCGGGCCTCGAAATATTGATTCTGTTTCTGAGTTTCGGACAGTTGCTGCTCAAGTTGGGCTACCTGCCGTTTCGCATTGGCAAATTCCTCCGTATTTTTTGGCTTATCCTCACCAAGTTTCCGCACACTTTCTTCCGCACTCGCGAGTTTCTGTTTCAAATCGCTGCTCTCGGCCAGGAGCGCCTGCACGCGCTGTTCCGTTTCCTTCATCCCTTTCAATTGGTCGCGCGCTTGATCCCGTTCCTGGGCAAGAGTGGCGATTTGCTTGTTCGCCTCTGCGAATTTCGCGTTGGTTTCGTCCTTTTGCTTTTCCGCCGTCAGCCGCGCCTGGTCAGCGGCAGCGACCGCGTCTTTCAGGCGGGCGACTTCTGCACGTAATTGCTCCTGCTCTTTTGTGCTACTGTCGCGGGACGATTGGAGCGCTTTTAATGACTCCTGAGCCTGCGCGAGTCGATTGCTAACCTCGTGCTCCGCTTTCTTGGATTTCTCGACCTCGCTTTGCGCTTTCTCAAGCTTCGAATTTGATTGCTGCAAGCGAGTGTTAACCAATTCCTTTTCTTTTCGCGCGGTCTCGAGATCGCTCTGCGATTTTTCAAGCGCTGCTTGCAGTTGATCGAGATTGTCGCGCAATTTTTTGGTTGTCTCTTTGATCGACTCGCTCGAGGCTCGAGGCTTCGTTTCGCTGGCACGAGGCGTGGTTAGCTCGACTCCCGCTTCTGATTGGCCACCGGCTTGAGAAGGCGCGGGAACCGCTTCCGGTGAACGACTTGCGCCGCTCGCGAGGTCGCTTTGCGTGGAGATCTTGTCCTGGATCCGCAGAATGCCCTCACTGATTTTACGGCCACGATAATCCACGATGGCCGGCTGCCAATCGGCATGCGATTTGCGCAACTCCTCGATGAGGCTTCCGGCAGATCGATATTTCGCCAACGCCGTCTTGAACTGATTTTCGTGTTCGAATTTTTCCCCTTGCTGAGCGGTCATGTAAGCTTTCAGAAAAATTTCGCTCGGATCATCGTGCTGGGCACCAAACACGCTTAATGCCAGAAAAAAGAAACCGATGAGTAAGGTCGAACCAAGTCGCTTCATGCGAAGATGAGGCGCAATGATAGTCGACCTGCCGATAACAATCCAGCGTTCCACATTGCTTGCCAGAATGACTGGAGCGGATGCGAAAAGCGAGTCCTTTTCTTTGCAAAACGGGATTCGAATCCTAAAATCTCGGTTCGGCAGCGAAGCGATGGTGGCCGTAGCTCAATGGTAGAGCTCCAGATTGTGGTTCTGGTTGTTGCGGGTTCGAGTCCCGTCGGCCACCCCATTTTCAATTTCGTGTCTGTAGCTCAACCGGATAGAGCATCTGACTTCGGATCAGAAGGTTGTGGGTTCGAGTCCCTCCAGGCACGCATTTTCCCAGCGCTGTTACTGGGGCGTTTCGTAAGGCGGCTCGTCCGTTGCGATCGGCGTGGTTTGGGTGGGCGGATTGATCAGATTGAACACGACAGCAGCCACCACAGCAGCTCCGAAATTCGCGAGCAGATAGATCCAAAGATTACCCCAGCTCGAAAGGCCGAGGATGGAGATCCCGACCGCTACCGCAGGATTGAACGCTCCGCCAGAAATGTCGCCGACAGCGAATGCGCCAGTCATTACTGTCATCCCAATCGCCAGGCCATAGAATGAATTTCCCGATGTCCCTTCGGCAGTGGCGGCGTTGAGCACGACATAGACGAGGGCGAAGGTGAACAGAAACTCGGCGAGCAAAGCTGGACCGATCTTTGGAGCGATTGGAGTTACGTCAATTCCAGCCCGGAGAAACTTCACTGCCAACGCCGCGCTCGCCGCCGCCGCAAGTTGCGCCACGATGTAAGGCACGACGTCCGCTGCGTTGAGTCGGCCTCGAATCAAAACGCCAAGCGTTACTGCTGGGTTGTAATGCGCGCCCGAGATATGGCCTCCGGCGAAGACCATCACCATGAGAGCCGCGCCGATTGCAAGGGGCGCAATCACGCCCGAACTGGCACCGATCCCGGTGCAGCCGATCGTCAACACAAGGAAGAAGGTTCCGAGGAATTCTGCGATGTATTTGTTCATAAGTTAGACATCCCGAAGTGAAGGAGCTCCTTGTCTCGTTCCTGCCTAGCAAAGTAGCTTTGGGAAAGCAAGCGCCCCGCCGTATGCAGGTGGAATCCCACTGCAGCTTGACATTCTAGTTGCCGAATGATTACGAGTCGCATTCGTGAGTGCGCCAAGCGACAGTCGCCATGAGCTCGACACCATGGTCGTCAATATCGAGCTTACTCTCGTAAGCATCATCCAGGGGGTTGCGCTCTTTTTCTTAACGGATAATGCGCGCGCAGTGATGTCATCGCGACATTGGGAAAATCTTCTTTATGTCGCCGCCGGCCTATGCGTGATCTTTATCTTTTGGTCGAGGTCGATCATTCACACGCTCACATTGATCAGGTGGCCGCTGGAGTTCGGGCATAACTTTTTTTATATCGCTTGCGCGCTTGGCGAGGCCATCCTTTTCAGCCGACTTGATCGTCCTCTGGCGTGGTTTCAGCTAAGCGCCGCTTTTGCGGCAGTTATTTGGCTGCTCTTCATCTACGATATGCGATTGATTCATGCGCGGGCCGCGGAATCGAGCAACGACGCCGAACGAGCCCTTTACACCCGTGCCAAGGCTGATCAATTGCTCAATATCTGGTTGCTTGTTCCGTTACTTTTCCTTCTTAATCTGGCGTGCACGTTCGCGATTTGCAGGCGGCCTGATTTCTTTATCGCTCGCGCCGGTCACGTTTGGCTGATCGGTGTGCAGCTCGTTTCGTTCGCTGGGTACCTCCTTTACGTCGCTCGTTTCTTCCGCGTGATCGCGCCGCTCGTTCTGCGGAGCCGGCAAGCGGACTAATGGCAGCAGTGAAATTTCATTAGCTGCCAGTGATACGCTCCACGCCATTGCGCCGATAAAGTCCCGAAAAGTTTCCCCTCATGCCTGCCGTTTTTACCAGCACCTACAATGGTCCCACATGTAAGGCGCGGAACTTGTCCAGTCCCGCGTTCGACTGCCGCGAAAGAAATTGTTAGCGACGACGACGCGTTACTTCGCCACGGGAGCGGCGGGTGGCTCTTCATTCGATATGTCTACGACGCAGCGCCACTGTCCGTCGGCGTCCAAACGCCAGATCGATATTCCCCTGAGATGAACCGTCGCTAACGCACCGTTTGGCCCGGGAGCGGTCAATTCGTCCTTGCCGCGCATGTAGGCGAGCTTGCCGTCCGGTGAGAACACCGGTTTTTCAGAGACCCAGTGGATTTTAAATCCGGGAGTGTTAAGACTCTCTGCTACATAAGCACGAATAGCCGCCTTGCCTTCGAGCACGGGCTGTCCCGGAAAAATGAGCACCGCATCGTCGCTCCAGTACGAGACGATCTTCTCAACATCCTTCCCGGCCGAGGCAAGGTCAGCCCACTCTGTGTCCCGGCGCAACAGCTTCGCTTCCTCCGCCACCGGATCGAAACCACGCTGAGAACAGCCAACAAGTACCAGGAGAAAAACTAGTAAAGGCAAAGCACATGACACGCGCATATCTGACATGTCTTAGGGTTCTAACGAGACGGGAGCGCAGCGACGCAAGCGGAAGCGAACTCTCTTACCATTAACAGAAGCTCATAGCAATTAACCTCTTCATTGCCCGGCAGCGGTTTGGCTGCATCGTCTGGTTAGGCCGCACGGCGCACTACGTTGACTTTATCCGCTGGACGCACCTGCGTAGGAAACCTCGAACGGCATCCTCTACCGCCAGCCGATGATCGACCAGCGGGATATGACCGGCTCCCTCGATCATCTTGAACTCGGCTGCAGGCAGCAAGTTCGCGAGTGCGCGTGCGTGGGCAAGCGGGACTACGGGGTCGAGGCTTCCACACATCACCAGAGCCGGCACTTGCACTTCCGGGAGCCAGCTGCGCGCATCGAAGGTCCATAGCGCGGGCATCATTCGCCGTAGCTCGACGGAGGGTTCTTCGGGCGAGACGAGGAGGGCCGCGCCTCCGGCACGCCGAAAGACCCAGCCAACTCCCTCGACTACCTTCCACTCGGTTGCGCCGACATCGCGCTGACCATCTAAAAGGTTGATTGCTGCGAGCCGTTCGCGCCACGCCGGATGTCGAGGACAGAGAATGCAGGCCGGGTCTTCGGCAGTAGGGCGGAAGTAGGGACCCGAGCTTGCCAGGATCAGGCCAGCAAGGACATCCGGATGTTGTCGCGCGTAGAGCTGTCCGAGGAAGCTGCCGCCTGACATGCCCCAAAAAACCCACCGCTCAACGCTTAGCAAACGTCGCTCAGACTCAATGGCCTCGATCACTGCTTCGAGCGAATCGGCGTCCGCCGGTGGGCCGACACAGACTACCTGAGCGCGCGAGATGTCCGACAGCAAGGCCGCGGTTTCACGCGAGAACAATGCGGCTGGATGCGCTGCGCAAACAACGAGTTCGATAGCCACAGCGTCAAAGGTCCGAGTGCTGCCTAACAAGGTTTAATTATTCGGCCTATCTAGATTATAGGGGGGTTGTAATAGCTTACTTTTTGATCTCCACCCATTCGTTGCGCGCGCGCGAATCGGCGACTGCCTGGACAACGCGCATGTAGCGAACGCCTTCTTCGAAATTCGGACGCGGCCGGACGCGTCCTTTTGACTTCACGGCGGCGAGAAAATCTTCTTCCACGCGCCATTCGCCTTCCAATTCCGGCGCAAGATCGACAACATGCAGAGCGCGCTCGCCAAGCTTGCCTGCTTGCACCAGATCGGAACCAAAATCGTAAGTAAGAGTGCCGGCGTTGCCGTAAATTTCCAGCCGGTCGCCGGGAGCCAGCGCATCGATGCCGCTAAAGTCGAGAACGCCTTCGGCACCGTTGTCGAACGCGCAAAGAACGGTGAGCAAATCGGGAATGATCACTTCATAGCCCTGCCGGATTGGATGGATGATTTTCCCGCGCGCAAAGAGGCCGGTGATGTCTCCGAGCCAGCGCTGCAATACCTCGATGTAAATTCCCAGGGTGAGAATATTCAGTCCGCTGATCTCGATCCTTTGTCGCCAATGCGCCGGCGCATCAGGATTCAAATAACTGCTCGTGAAACTTTGCAGTCGCACATGGTGCGGTTGGCCAATGTAATTCTCGGCCAGGAGCTTTTTCACCAGCAAATCAGCACGCATTCCCATCGGAGGCGGACAAAGCATCGTGACCAGTTCCGGATAACGCCTGGATGCAGCGAGCATTTCCTCGGCTTCGGCCAAATCCATCGACATGCGCGCCTGACAAAAAACATGTTTGCCCGCTTCAAGCGCCGAGATCGTCACCGCCGAATGCATGTAAGGCGGCGTACCGATCCAAATGATGTCCAAGTCGGGAATGGCGAGCAGATCGGCCCAATTTTGCATTGGGGTGGCGTGCGGGAGATTTTCGCGGCAAAATTTTTCCGAGCTTTCGTAGGTCAAATTCGAAACCGCGACGATTTCGACTTCAGGATGCTTTTTCAGCGCCGGCAGATGCCGGGCGCGAACGATGCTGCCTGCTCCTACAATCCCGATCCGCAGTTTATGATTATTTTTTGGCGTCATGCTTCAAAAGCGATTTATCGATCTTCTGGAATTGACGGCCTCACGCGAGACAAATTTGACCGCGGCGCGCATTCTCCGTTCAAGATTCGCTTGACCCAACAAGCGGAGCGCGGCAGGTTGCGCAACTTTTTCGCCAACTATGTCAAAGGTTTGCTCCATCACAGGTTCTCGAGCCACGCGCGGCAGCATCATTCACCGCCGCGGCATGGCCAAGAAAAAGGGCGGAGTCGGACGGCACGTGACCAAAAATGTGTCGCGCATTTTTGGACCAAACTTGCATGCGCATCGCATTTGGGTGCCGGAGCTAAAGAAGTTCGTCCGGATCCGCGTGACTGCGCGCGGCCTGAAAACGATCAATAAAAACGGCGCCTATACTGCACTGAAGAAGGCAGGCGTGATCGCCGGTTAAATCCGGTTAACCTCCCTTAGGATTGTCGGCCCAGTTCGATTGGCGATGCAATTGACGCTTCTCAAATCGAAAATTCACCGCGCTGCTGTCACCGGCGCCAGTCTGGATTACGAAGGCAGCCTCACGATTTCCGCCGATCTGGCTGAACTCGTTGGGTTGGTTCCCTACGAAAAAATTCTCGTTGGCAACTTGAGCAACGGCGAACGGTTCGAGACCTATGCAATTTACGGCGAAGCACAGCGCGGAATCATCGAACTCAACGGCGCCACTGCGCACCTCGGAAAAATTGGCGACCGCATCACGATCATGAGTTTCGCGCGTTACACGCCTGACGAAGCGACGATTCATCAGCCGCGCATTGTCGTTTTAAACGAAAAAAATGAAATCGTTCGCTACGAAGGCGGCGATTCCGAGCCGGCGCTCAAAGTCGTCGGCGAGTGAGCTAGTGCAATATTGGTTTCCGGCTCCCGATTCTGAATCGGCGAGTCAGAAGCTTGCGCTTGGTTCATTTTCTTCCGCGGCAGATCGAGCGAAGTGTCGTTGAACTCAATCAAGTGACCTTCGCTAATGAGCCAGCGCAGGTCGGAAGCGAGCGCAAGTTTGCGCGATTCCGCGTCTTCGATCGAAAGATCGAGAACTAACTTTTCGGCAAGCTCTTTGCGATTAATGCCGGGTGTGGCTGCCACCGCCTCAAGAATTGCGTTCACCGAAGGAGATACGCCACCTTGTTCATGGACAAACGCGCGTATCCGGATCGGCGAGACGAACAACCTGCCACGACGATGCCGAAAAACGTTGAGGCCGGCTTGTCGACATCGGGCCGCTAACTCCTGCATCATGTTCGATGGCGAGCGAGTCTCGCCTGTCCAGGCATCTTCAATCGCGCGATTGAGCGCTCGATCGGGCAAACCCCGGCTCAAGACCCCGTCGATGTTTACTTCCTCTACGCTGCGAACCAAGCCCGGCAGGTAATTGGACCGGAAGTGCCGTTCTGCTTCCGCTGCGGACGCGAACGTCGAGGGAGTTTCGTCGCGCAATGTCGTATATGTCGTCACCGTTCGCGCTTCTTCTTTCCACCGCTCGATTAACGCCGGATCATTCACGATCTCGATTTGCCGCTGATATTCGGCAAAACTCATGCGACGGCTGAAGCGTTGTTCGTAAAGGCTGCGGAGCTGCGGCTGATAATTATGATGATTGGTCGGGCCAAGGAGCGTCCCGCTCAGTCTGCAGCAGGCGACGTTTGAGAAATTTCCTTTGATCGGATCTGATTGTGTGATGTCGATCTTGTAAAAATCTTCGCGAGCGAATCGAAATGCGTTTCGCTCAAGGAAGTCTCGATCCGGAGAGATCGCGCCATTTTCGCCCAGTTGATAAACCGGAGATTCTGCCTTTGCCGTCAACCGAACATCGTAGCGTTCCGGTTTTTCCAGGAACAAACGCGCCAAAGCGAAAATGGAATATGCGACTGACGCCGACTTGATTTGCGCGACCACGCTTTCAAATGCCGACGAGTGTGGCAGAAAACGAACCGTAATTTCTGCCGGAGCGATTGCCCGAAAAACCTTGCGCTGATCTCCATGGTTTCGACCGCGAGCTCGGCCGTCGCGCCCGTTTTGAGATTCGCGCGACATTTTTGACTCGCGCGAGCGTGGAGCGCGATCACGCCGGAAACGATTTGGAGCGCGTGATCGCCGGTCATCTTCCCCGCCGCTGGCGTGCTCGTAGATCCTCTCCTTAGCGGGTTCTTTCACCCACGCGGGCAGCAATTTAAGATCGAGCAAATCAACTGGCTCGACAGGCGAAGAGGACATCGTTTTCCATCTACTCGAATGACGCAGGAAGCAAATCGAAAGCCGCTCGCGCATCGCGCCTGAAATTGATTGACAAGCTCTCTAATTCATTTACTTGCCATCCTGTGCTCGGACTGCTTTAAGCTTTTCGACGCGCAACCAACCCGAACGAAACAAATTTTATGGCGGAAAAATCAATCGAAGAGAAGGTCAAGGACATTATCGTGGAGCAACTGGGTGTGAACCCGGAGCAGGTCACGCCACAGGCATCGTTCATCGAAGATTTGGGTGCGGACTCGCTCGATATCGTCGAGCTGGTGATGGCGTTTGAAGAGGAATTTTCCGTGGAAGTGCCGGACGAAGACGCCGAGAAACTGCAAACGGTCGGCGACGTCGTTAAATACATCGAAGAACGAGCGAAACCGCAATAACACGCGCGCGACGCGAGATGTTCGGGAGATGAAAACACGGCTTCAGCCGTGTTTTCGTGTTTAAGGTTGCGGAGAGATGCAACACGCCCAGACTAGATTGCAATGAGCTTCTCGGTTTTTGAGAAACCGTTATTTCAAGTCGGAGGCCATTACGTCACGTTTTTGGGGTTAATTGCCTTCGTCGGCCTTTTCGCGGCGGGGCTCGTTATTGCCCGAATACTACAAAGCAGTGTCGTCCGGCGTTTTCTCAGCCGCTTCAAGATCGACACGAACTTTGTCGCCATCGTCACGACGATTCTAAGTCTGGCTGCGCTCGTCTTTTTTACTATTAGCGCAATTAATGCGGCCGGCATTCCGCTAGCTTGGAGTGCGCCTTTGCCAGCCGTTTCGTTAAGTCTTGTTCAGATTTTTCTGCTGATTGGGCTTCTAGTCGCGGTTTTTTGGATCTCCTCGAGAACGAAACGCTTTCTTTTCGATCGTTTCCTCGTTCACAGTGGATTGGATCGCGCACTTCAGTACGCCATTGCCCAAATCATTGCCAACGTCGTGCTGGTAGTTGGCGTTTTGATAGTTCTGGAAAATACCGGTATTCACTTGGGCGCGCTGGCCGTTTTCGCAGGGGCGGTTGGCGTAGGCGTTGGCTTTGGCCTCCAAAATATCGCCAGCAATTTCATCAGTGGCCTGGTGATCCTGGCCGAACGGCCAATCACAATCGGTGATCGCGTCGAAGTCGCAGGGATCACCGGTCAGGTGCAGCAGATTCGCGCCCGTAGCACGGTGATTCGCACCAACGACAACATCACGATGATCGTGCCAAACACGAAATTTATCGATTCGCCCGTGACCAACTGGACTTATGGCGATCCGCGGGTGCGGTTTCGCATCCCAGTCGGCGTCGCCTACGGCAGCGATATCGCCAGAGTACGCGAGGCCTTGCTCGCCGCCGGACGTGAAAATCCGAATACCCTAAAGGATCCAGCTCCGAGCGTTTTTCTCCAGAAATTCGGCGACAACTCGATCGACTTCGAGCTGGTGGTCTGGAGTAGTGAGATGAGCGCTCGGCCGAGCCGCTATCGAAGCGATCTCAATTTTGCCATCGAGCAGAAATTTCGCGAAGCCGGGATCGAGATCGCCTTTCCACAACGCGACCTCCATATCCGTAGCGGCGTGCTTAAAGTGCAGAATGTCGATGGGCAAGATCGACATGCAAGGTGACGCCGTAATTTCTTTTCCCCAAGGCACGGCGACAATCCTGACGCTCTCCGACCTGGAAAATTCTGATTCCTGGACCCGCGCGTTTCGGAACAAATGCAAGGACCATCGTTACTACGAAATCGTCGACGAGACGTTGGACGGCGATTTCGAACATCATTATCTGGTGCTCGAGGATGATTCGGGCAATGTGCGGGCAATTCAGCCTGTGTTCTTTGTTCGACAAAATCTTGTGGAAGGCGTGCCGGGCAAAATTCGTTCGGTTGTCGATCTTATCCGGAAAAAATTCCCGCGCTTTCTGACCATGCGCGTATTGATGGTCGGCTGCGCGGCCGGTGCAGGCGACCTGGACGCGTGCGACGAAAAAGACGACGCTTGGTTGGCCAAGGCGTTGCATGCCAGCCTCGGCACTTATGCACGGCAGAACAGAGTTTCGCTGATTGTTTTCAAAGATTTCCCGGCGAAATATCGCCCGAGGCTTGAATCTCTTCGTTCAAACGGCTATGCGCGCATCCCCAGCATGCCGATGACGCGGCTCGCCCTGCATTACCACGATTGGGACGAATATTTTCGCACACTCAGCAAGGCAACCCGGAAAGATCTGCGCCGCAAATTCCGGAAAGCAGAACGTGCGCCAAAGATCGACGTGGAGATCGTCACCGATATTACTCCCTACATTGATGAAATTTATCCGCTTTACCTTCAGGTCCACGAGCGTTCGCCCCTGAAATTCGAGACATTAACGAAAGATTATTTTCGTGCGATCGAACAAAGAATGCCAGAACGGGCGCGTTTCTTTATTTGGCAACAGAAGGGCAAAATTGTCGCATTTAGTTTTTGCCTGGTTTGCGGCGACGCGATTTACGATGAGTGCATCGGGCTTGATTACAGTGTCGCGCTCGATCTGCACCTTTATTTCTACACGCTGCGCGATATCGTCTCGTGGTCGCTGCAACAAGGATTGAAATATTATTACAGCAATCCGCTGAATTACGGACCCAAGCTGCACCTCCGGTGCGAGCTCGTGCCGCTTGACTTGTACGTCATGCACACGAGCGCGCTTTTGAATCCAATCTTCCGCCGGATGATCAAATATCTCGGACCAACGCGTCACGATCCGATCTTGCGCCGATTTCCAAACGCGGATCAGCTTTGAAAGCGCGAACCATCCCGTGTCGAATTCGATTGCCATGACATCGCGGCAGGTTAAAAAGCCGAATGCGAAATCAACCTTCCGGTTTCGGCAATCCATGGCTGCAACTGACGCTGAGCGTGGTGTGCGTGCTCGTGTCGGAGCTCCTTTTGAAACGTGGCGCGACTGACATTGCAGATCTTTCCAGCGCATGGTCGTGGACCGGAGTTAATGGCCTGGTCTCGCCACTGGTGTGGTTGGGGATCGCTTTCGTGATCGCCAGCTTTCTCAGTTGGCTTTACGTTCTTAAATACATTCCCCTC
>QHMQ01000111.1:0-344 GCA_003217835.1 Verrucomicrobiota bacterium | reverse complement strand
ATTGCGCTGGTTGTGATAGGGCTGGCGTTGGTTGCCAAACCGGTGGCACGTATAGAAGAACGCCTGTGAGTTTCCTGGCTTTTTTCTTCATTCTTATCTCTTTGGTGAGCTTTGTCTGGGCCCAGCTCGTTCTGAAAAGGGCCATGGAGGCCACGCAAAAGAGCGGCTTTCGCAATCTGCGCTTTATCTCGCACGCTGCCGGCGGCATCGCTTTGATGACGCTTTCTTTTTTTCTTACACTCGGGTTACTCCAACGGTTTGACCTTAGCTATCTTTATCCGTTTCAAGGGTTGAGCGTCATTATCATTAGTCTGATGGCGGCGGTGATGCTGAAGGAAAAATTG
>QHMQ01000174.1 GCA_003217835.1 Verrucomicrobiota bacterium | reverse complement strand
TCCGAGCACGAATGGATAGATAATGGCCGCGGGCTCTGCGGCCAATGTTAGCGCGCCCACCAGGATGGCGCCGATCAGGCTTACGGCATAAGTTTCAAAAACGTCCGCTGCCATACCGGCACAATCACCGACGTTATCGCCTACATTATCTGCGATAGTTGCGGGATTTCGCGGGTCATCTTCCTCGAGACCCGTCTCGATCTTTCCGACGAGGTCGGCGCCGACATCGGCCGCTTTTGTGTAAATGCCGCCGCCGAGTCGGGCGAACACGCTAATTAAACTGCCACCGAGGGCCAGACCCACTAGACTTCGCACCGCCAAGTCGTGTCCGACCATCTGTTCCGCAACGGTATAAAAGATCGACACCGCGAGCAACGCGAGTCCAACCACAAGCAAGCCTGTCACCGCGCCGCCATTGAAGGCGATGCGCAAGGCTGCGGTGCGCGCGATACTTGCGGCCTGTGTCGTGCGGACATTTGCCAGGACGGCGATGCGCATACCGATATAACCGGCCGCCAGGGAGCAGAAGGCGCCGATCACAAAACCAATCGCTGTTGGATGATCTTTAAAAAAGAAAAGCAAAAGGAAAATAATGACTGCGATCGCACTGATGGTGACGACCTGCCGGTGAAGATATGCTTTCGCGCCTTCCTGCACGGCTGCCGAGATCTGCCGCATTTTCTCGTTGCCGGGCGAGTGGCGGATGACCGTGATGATTAGGAAAAACGCAAACACCAGTCCGATAACGGCACATAACATCGACAACGGCACGCCTGAATTCAGAATCGTTAGGCCAAATAAAATCATTAGGAGTGGTTTGGCTGAAAGCCGGGGACTTTAGTGGGTTTTCCCCCACTCGCAATTGCTTATTTGCGACTACGCCAACGCGTTTTGCCTAAATATTTGACGAGCCCGTTAAAGCTCAAAAAAAGTCCGCAGACGGTGCAGAAAGGTGGCCGTGTATTCGCGCTCCTTTCTCTCGTTCAGAGCGTTTGACGCCGCTTCTTTCAGGGCGCCCTCATTTTCCATCTTGCGCCTGGCCAGCAACTCGCTCAGTCGCTCGAGGCAATCGGGAGAATCACGAATCACTTCCGCCATCACCGGCTTGCCGATTTCCAGTACGTAACAATCGCTTTCGGCCTGCACCGTCGCCGTCCGGCTTTCCCCAGTGAGCAAAGACATCTCGCCGAAGCAATCGCCCGCGCTCAATGTGGCGACGGGAATCGAAGAGCCGTTTTTTGAAACCCAAACCCGCGCGGCACCTCGCACCAAGACGAACATAGAGGCGCCCTCAGCGCCTTCCTGGATCACCCGCTCGCCGCGCCCGAAGTAATTGAGACGTGCCTCTTTGACCAGACTGTCGATCTGGGCATCCGACAAACACTCAAAGAGCGGTTCCTCCCGCAGAATCGCGCGTGCCTCGTCGTAGTCTTCATACGCCGGTGCCGCTCGGCGCTCGACGTGCAATGTGCGAATTGGGAAGGGAATTGTGATGCCTTGGCGCTTCAGTTCATACCAAACGTTCGTGCGAACGGCGTCGTTGATCTCATTGATTCTTGCATGATTGCCCATGTAGAACTTGATCTCGTAGATCACAGCGAAATCGGCGAAATCGACCAGAAAAATTTTTACTTTTGGCTCTGCCAGGACACCGTCAGCCGAGGACGCAGCTCGAAAAAGCGCATCCTTTACGCGATTGGGTCGGTTCTTATACTCGACCCCGACGCGAATTCGCATTGCATGAACCTCCGTCGGGTAATGGAGATTGACGATGGCGTGGCCAACCATCTCGTTATTGGGGATGTCGAGATAAATTGCGTCGTTCGTACGTAGCCGCGTCGAACGCCAGTTGATCTCCATTACTTCGGCAAAGCGCTCGCCCACTTGCAACCAGTCGCCAACCTTGTAGGGGCGGTTGAGCTGAATCGATATGCCGCCGATGATTCCCGCGAAGAAATTTTGCCCCGCGAATCCGAGAATGATCGCGACGACGCCCGAGCCCGCGAGCAGTCCTGTCAGTTGCGCTTCGGCATGATACCCCGAACTCAGAATAAAAAGCAGCGTCACCAAAAAAATAACGCCGCCGACGACTTCACGGAGAAAATGCGGGATCGGCGTCTGCCGTTTCTTTTCGAAATAGAAATCCCAAACGTAGCGATTCACCAGCGCGACGACGAGCGCTGTGCTCAGTAGGATGGCGGCTGCGCCGACGTGATTTCGCCAGGGCGCGTGCACTCCGTAGAAAGCGATGGCGGCGTAGAACGCAAGCGTCAGACAGAAGAGCCGGAACAGGAACCCAAGCGGCACCTTCGCGCGTCGTTTCAAAAATCGGCCAATCGCGACTGCGGCAAAAAATGTCGCAATGAACACGACCACCGTGATCGCGTCCCGCTCTGTTTCAGGTAATACGTTAAACATCAGCTTCTAAATATATCAAAAAGGAGCGTCCTGAAACAAGCTCCCTCTCTGGGCGGTAGCAGCGGCTCACTGAACCGCCACGACGATTATGGTCAGCTCGCGAAAGGTTTCGGAGTCAATCGCCCCTACGCGTTTCCTATCGCGTTGGCGCGACGATCACCCACAGCCAGCCGGCCAGGAAACAAAGGCCGCCGAGCGGTGTGATCGGGCCCAGCCAGCGGAGATTGGTGAGCGCCATCACATATAAACTTCCGCTGAAAAGAAAAATGCCCGCAAAAAGGAGCCCGAAAAGCGCAAGCACGAACAATGCAATCGCGTGAACGAAATGATAAAGCACGGCCTTGTTCCAGGCGTCGAGCATGCCGTGATTTTCGATTGTCGATTTTAGTGCGTGAGCGCCAAAGGCGCCAAGTGCGACTGCCAAAAAACAGAGCGCGGCAGCGATTCGAACAAACAGGATCGACATATCAATTACTTTGTCATTTCGAGTGGAGTCGAGAAATCTCTTCCTTTAAATGCTTGAGTGATAATCGTCGCTGCTCGCGAATAGTTTTCACATAGAAAATCGTTCCAGCGACTCCCAGAGCTGCCGCGCCGAGAAAATTCAACGCCGGTCCCAGTTTCCAAAGATACGCGCCCAGAATTGCACCCACGCTGACAATCAGATCGCGGACCAAATAATATGCGCCAACCATTTGCCCGCAACGCTGCGGTTCGCAATATCCGATGATGAGTGCCTTGCGTGAAGTGTCTCCGAACTCTTTAAAACCGCGAATCATGAACGCGATAACAAGCGCGGAAAAACTTCGCGACACAAGCAAACTGATCGGAAACAGCGTAAACATGATGAAGGTCACGATCACGAAAGGCTCCCGGCCATGACGATCGGCGAAGTGGGACGCGGGAATGATGCACACTATGGCGGCGAGCATCTCCACCGTGGTGAGCACGCCAATTTGTTTCGCGCTTACGCCGATATAATCCATGGCGAAGATCACGACCCAGGCGTAGGGAATCCGCTCGCAAAAACGGATCAGGATGTCGCTCAAAAGCAACCGGCGCATCGGGGAATTGAATTCGCGCAAGCTTCGCCAAAAATCCCACCGCTCGTCCGCCGCAACTTCTTGCTTCGGCTCCTCACGCAATTGCCATTGAACGAAAATGGTGAGCATTGAAAGAACGATCGAGATCGTAAGCGCGATGCGCACACCGCCGATGACTCCGAAGCGATCGATCAACATCCCGCCCAGAACTGGTGCGATCATAATTGGCAGCCGCTTGATCACCGATTGGACGCCGACACCCATGGAGTGACGGCTGGCTGCCAGCGTCGTGCCGACGAGTGAAAAGGTCGCGGGCAGGGAAAAGCACGTCCAGGACAGAAAGAGAAACATTCCGGCGATGACTGCGCTCCAATGCGGAATGAGCAGGACGAGCGCGTAACCAGAGATTGAAACCAAGTTGAAAATGATGAACGCGCGGCGATGTCCCCAAAAATCGACAAGTAATCCACCGGGATAAGCGTAGATCGCGCCAAGCAAGGTGCGCAGCGCATCGTACAGACCGATTACAAAAACCGTCGCGCCGAGCGCT
>QHMQ01000173.1 GCA_003217835.1 Verrucomicrobiota bacterium | reverse complement strand
AAGATCACCATCCGATAACCGAGCTCACGCAATTCATCGAATGAGAGGAGGGGTGATTTCGCGAATTCGGTCATATTTGCCAGCAGCGGTGCCTTCATTTCCTTGGCGAAATCGCGAAATTCCTCTTTTGTTTGCAGCGCCTCCGGGAAAATCGCATCGGCGCCGGCAGCGACGTAAGCCTGCGCTCGCTTCATCGCGCCGTCGAAATTTTCAATCGCCCGTGCATCCGTTCGCGCGATCACCAGAAAATCTTTATCGCGTTTCGCCGCCACCGCCGCTGCAATCTTTTCCTCCATGTCGGCTGACGGGATCAGCGATTTTCCGGCAAGATGCCCGCACCGTTTGGGAAATTCCTGATCCTCCAGATGACAGCCGGCCAATCCCGCGCTTTCCAATTCGCAGATCGTGCGCGCTGCGTTTTCCGCGCCACCAAATCCCGTGTCCGCATCGACAATCGCCGGAATTTTCACCGCCTTGGCGACAAAACCGGCAAGTAACGCGACCTCGCTTAGAGTTAGCAACCCGATGTCCGGTAATCCCGCGGTGCAATTCGCCAGTCCAGCGCCGCTGATATAAACCGCATCAAATCCGGCACGCTCCACCTGGCGCGCGATCGACGCGTTCGGCACACCAGGCATCGCCACGCAATCCTTCGCGATCAACTCGCGCAATCGGGCTGCTTTTGTCATTCCGAGCCCGGTCGAGGAATACCGTTGCGAAACCTTTAAGGTAACTTTGGCGGGATCCCTCGGTCCGAGCCGGACTGGCATTTTCGCTCGGGATGACGGGCTCTTCTTCATCACGGCATCCGCAACAGTTTCATCAAATGATGCACGCCACTCTCCTCCTCGAGCGCCCAGGCGCATTGCAAAATTCTCGCGCAATGATCCCGTCCCAGCGCTGGCGCGACCAGATGCAAAAATTTTCGCTCCAGCTCGACGTCCGAGACCGGATTTTTTGCGTTGCCCAGCGGATAATCGACACGCTTGCTCAACGTGCGGCCATCTTTCAACGTGACATGCACGATGTTCGCCACGGCCTCCGGATAAAGCGCACTTAACTCGGCATTGCGCGTCACTTTCACGTTCTCCAAAAATTTCCAAATCGCCGGATCGGTAAATCGCGAGGGCTGAAATTGTTTGTCGGTCACTTCGCCGTCGATCAACGCGATCGCGGTAATGTATGGTAGGCTGTGGTCGGCGGTCTCGCGCGTTTCCGGTCTCCATTTTTCCGGCTCGCTCCCGATAATATCGACCGACGCGTCGTGGGATTCGATGTTAACCGAGGCGATCTGCGAAACATCGCCGATTTGTTCGCGCAAAAACAACGCCGCTTCAATCGCGCTCTGGCTATGATATTCGGCCGGCCAATATTTGATGCTCGTGTTCAAAATCTTCGATGCTGGTCCCTGCGGATTTTGTGGAAATGGCACCGCGAATTTTTCACCAACGTTACCAAGCGAAACGCCGAGTTCTTTCTCGAATCCCATTTGCCCTTCGAAAATCGGCGCCGGCCCGGTCATTCCCGCACGTGCGAGCAGCGCTGAGTAAACTCCATGCCGCGCTGCGTTCGCGAATGCCACGCCTTTCCAATGCGAAAGTTCGCCGGCGCGTGCCTGTCGCATTGCCGCGCAGGCCACGCCCGCGATGTTGACCGCGTGGCGCATTTTTTCCCGCTCAAGTTTCATCAACTTCGCCGACGCCAGCGCGGTCGAGAACGCCCCGTAGGTCACATGGTCCCAGCCCCGCGCGCGAATGCTAGCCGCGTCGCACAAACGGCATTGCACTTCGTAGGCCAGCGCGATCGCGGTAATGGCGGCGCGGCCGTTCGCGCCCACGCTCTCAGCTACCGCCATCACCGCGGAAATATTATCGCTCGGATGCGCCGGTTCCTTCGAAAGATAGGTGTCGTTGTAATCGAAATACCGGATACAACAGCCGGTCGCGAACGCCGCCCAATCAGGCGGTGCCTGATGATGCGTGCCGATGATGGTCGCACCATGTTTCGCGGAAAATTCTGACGCGACTTCGCGTGCGATCCGGCAGGGCTCTTCATGCCATGCGCCCAGCGCGCAACCGATCGAATCGATTACCCGCCGTCTCACTTCGTGTACGGTTTCGCGCGAAAGATCTTCGAAACGCAGGGCCCAAGCGTATTCGGCAAATTGATGGGCGAGCGATTTGGTCATGAAAAAATTGGAAGCTGCAATGTGATGATGAATGGCGCCTAAGCAACATCCTCATCCCGAGCGGAACTGCCAGTCCGGCTCGGACCGAGGGATCCCGCGGCGTTATCCTTAAGGTCACATTGCGGGATTTCTCGACTTCGTTCGGAATGACGGGAAAATGTAACCGTGAGCGAATTTCAATTCGGCGGCGACTTCGTTTGGCACCCCCCACCCGAGCTCATCGCGCAATCGAACCTGCAATTGTTCATCAATCGGCACGGCCTCGGTTCATTCAATGAATTGATGCGTCGCTCGACGACCGACATCCCCTGGTTCTGGGACATGGTCCTGCGCGACCTCGGAATCGAATTCTACAAGCTCTACGAAAGAGTCGTCGATCTTTCAGAGGGAAAAGCGACGCCGCAATGGTGCGTCGGCGGCGAAATGAACATCGTCCACAACTTGCTCGATAAATATGCAGGCACGCCTGTCGACAAAAAAATCGCCATCACATCGGAGACGGAGGACGGCAAGTCGCGCCGGCTGACTTACGCTGAGCTTCGCGCCGAAGTAAATAAAATGGCGGCAGCATTGCGTTCGCTCGGTCTGGGCAAAGGCGATGCCATTGGCGTCTTCATGCCAATGGTGCCGGAAATCGTTATCGCGATGCTCGCCATCATCAAGATCGGCGGAATTTTCTTGCCGCTCTTTTCCGGATTCGGCGCGTCCGCCATCGTGTCACGCCTAAAAGACGCCGACGCCAAAGCGCTTTTCACCGCGGACGGAACCTCTCGCCGCGGAAAATTCTGCGCAATGCAACCAATCGCGGAGGAAGCAGCCGGGCAAGTTCCAACGCTAAAACATTTGATCGTGCTAATGAAAAGCAGCGAGTGGGTTGTAGCTGCCGCTGCCGCTGGCGGCAGAACCGAGGAACCTCTGCCGCTGAG
>QHMQ01000110.1 GCA_003217835.1 Verrucomicrobiota bacterium | reverse complement strand
CAAACCAAACTCGCAACAATTCGGATTATTTGAAACGACATTACGCAACCCGAATCAATTATCAGAAACACTCGCGCGCTTGACTGCATTGCTCGGCGTCGATCGTGTTGGCACGCCGGTATTGGAAGAAACGCATCGGCCCGATGCGTTTCATCTCGAACCATTTTGTTGGCATTTCTCCAATCAACCAACTGTAGAGGCCGCCGTCCCCGGCGGCTCAGCTTCCGATGCGCTGAGGACAGCGCACACTACAATTACGTTGCGACGATTTCGACCTGCCGTATCTGCATCCGTTTTTCTGTCAGAAAATATTCCCGCTCACCTTCGAAGCGCGAACCCATTCGGCTGTCGCTCAGGGCAGGCTAACGGCAAAGTCGCAGAGCAACGTGGCCCTTATCTGGCTTCCGGAAATTGGTGGGATGAAAAGATTTGGTCGCGAAGTGAATGGGATTTGCAATTGGACGACGGCACTATCGTGCGTTGCCATGAAAATCCGAACGGCTGGGAGATCGACGGAATTTATGATTAATAAATCGCATGAATGGGTCGCTACCAGAGAAAGTTCGCGATGGCGAGGGCGCCATCGCCAGCACGCGAGGCGCGTGCGCTCCCCTTACATCGAACTTCATGCGTGCAGCGCTTTTAGCTTTCTCCGGGGCGGATCATTTCCGGAGCAATTAGCTGAGACCGCAGCCGAGCTCGGAATGCCGGCCATGGCGTTGCTTGATCGCAACGGCGTTTACGGCGCGCAACGGTTTTCCGTCGTAGCACGCGAGCACAATGTGCGGCCAATCATTGGCTGCGAGTTGAGCATGGAAGATGGCGCGATTCTTCCGGTCCTAGTCGCAAACCGCACCGGTTACAAAAATTTGTGCCAACTCCTTACCCAGGCGCATTTGCGCAGCGAAAAAGGGAAGTGCGCGATTCAGTGGGATGAGCTGCCGGAATTTGCCGACGGATTGGTCGCGTTTTTTAACGAATCGCTTCTTCGCTTTGATGTGTCTCGGATCGTGAATTGTAGGGCGTCTGTGTCAGACGCCAGTCTTTCCCGGCGTTTCGCAGAATGGAGCCGCGGGGACGCGAGCGACATCGACGGGCAGCCCGTCAGGGCGAGTGAGCGGGCGCGAATGAGTCAAACGTCCTACAAACCTACGGATCGCGCGCAGTTTCTAATCGACGCTCTTGGTCGTGATAACGTTTATGTAGAGATCCAGCGACACTTCCTTCGCGGAGAAGAACGCGTTAACCGTCAACTTCTCGATCTTGCGAATCATTATCGATTGCCGATCCTGGCGACAAATGGCGTGCAATATGCCAGGCCTTACGGCCGGGAGGTTCTCGATGTTTTCATCTGTATTCGCAAACACACGCACCTGGATGCCGCTGGGAAATTGCTCACTCGAAACAGCGATCGGCATTTGAAAAGCGATTGCGAAATGCGCGAACTCTTTCGCGATTTGCCGGAAGCAATTGAAAACACCTCGCACCTGACTGAGCGACTCGCGTTTTCTCTCGAAAATCTTGGCTATGAATTTCCATCATTTCCCGTTCCGGCTGGACACAACATGGACTCCTTCCTGCGCACGATCGTCTGGTTTGGCGCGCAGCAACGCTACGCGGCGATCAGCGCCAAGGTGAAACGTCAGCTTGAGGAAGAACTCGCGCTCATTACGAAGCTGGGATTTCCCGGCTATTTTTTGATCGTCTGGGACATTGTGAATTTTTGCCGCGAACACAACATCATGGTGCAGGGTAGGGGCAGCGCTGCGAACAGCGCGGTCTGTTATTGTCTCGGGATCACGCCGGTCGATCCAGTGAGCAATCATCTCGTCTTCGAACGCTTCTTAAACGAGAGCCGCAAAGGGTGGCCGGATATCGATCTCGATCTTCCCAGCGGCGATCGCCGTGAGAGTGTGATCCAGGAAATTTATCGCCGTTATGGCAAACACGGCGCGGCCATGACCGCGAACGTCATCACTTATCGCGGCCGGAGCGCCGCGCGGGAAATCGGGAAAGCCCTAAATTTTTCGGCGAGCATTCTGGATCGCTTCTCGCATTTGTTCGCGAACGGCGATTTTCCGCACACGCTCGATCTCCAATCGCAGATCGAACAGGCTGGTTTGCCGAAGGAACATTCGCGCATGCCGGCTTTCGTTAGGCTGTATCAGGCGATTTATGGTTTGCCGCGACACCTTGGCCAGCATTCCGGGGGGATGATTATTTGTCAGAACAAGCTGAGCTCGTTTGTGCCGCTGGAGAACGCGTCGATGCCGGGGCGCGTCGTCGCGCAGTGGGATAAGGACGATTGCGAAGATCTCGGCATCGTGAAAGTCGATTTGCTCGGGCTCGGGATGATGTCGGTGATGCAAGATGCGTTTGAGCTGTGTCGCGAGCGGGGGCGCCCTCTCGATCTTGCTCACATTCCAAAAGATGACGCCGCCACCTTTGAAATGATGCAGAAAGCCGACACAATCGGCGTGTTTCAAATTGAGAGTCGTGCCCAAATGGCGACTCTTCCGCGGATGAAGCCGAAATGTTTTTATGATGTTGTGATCGAGGTGGCGATCATCCGGCCTGGTCCCATCCAAGGCGACATGGTGCATCCTTATCTGGCGCGCCGCGCGGGCCGCGAGTTGGTCACGTATTTCGATCCGCGTCTCGAACCGGTCTTGGGGCGCACGCTTGGTGTTCCGTTGTTTCAGGAACAAATGCTCAAGATCGCCATGGTGATGGCGGATTTTTCGGGGGACGAAGCAGAAGAGTTGCGTCGCGCACTGAGTTTCCATCGCTCTGAAGAGCGGATGAACAAAGTCAGCGTCAAGCTCCGCACGGCAATGGAACGCAAAGGCGTCGCACCGGACAAGATCGACAAAATCATTCAATCGATCTCGTCATTTGCGCTCTACGGTTTCCCCGAATCGCACGCGATCAGCTTCGCGATTCTCGCCTATGGCAGCGCGTATTTGAAAGTCCATCACGCGCCGGAGTTTTATGCGAGTCTCATCAACAATCAACCGATGGGGTTTTACACGCCGGCGACAATTGTCAAAGACGCACGCCGGCATGGCGTCAAAGTTCAACCAATTTGTGTGCAAACATCGGCATGGCGTTGCGTGGTCGTTTCAGACGATACTCTGCGATTAGGATTTTGCGTGGTAAACGGATTGCGGCAGGAGCACGCAGACAAACTCGTTAAACAACGTCAAGCCCGGCAATTCGATTCGCTCGACGATTTCAAGCGGCGCGTGCCGCTTTCAAAAGAGGAACTCCGTACGCTTGCCGAACTCGGCGCACTCAATTGTTTGGCTGAGCATCGCCGGGCTGCGATGTGGCGGGGAGGGGAACAAGCGCCAGAGGCGCTGTTTGCGGTAGCCGGGATCGGTGATCCCGGCTCTTCAACGAGTACGCTGTCCCCGACCGGGACCACCGATCCCGGCTACAACGTGCCGCTTGCGCCGATGACACTGCCAGAACGCGTGCGGGCAGATTACCAGACAATGAATCTGACGATTGGCCCACATCCGATGAAACTTTTGCGCGAACGTTTGCCTAATATTTGGCGGGCGATCGATCTGCCGCAGGCGCGACATGGCGCAACTGTCCAGATTGCCGGCAACGTGATTTGCCGTCAGCGTCCCGGAACAGCGAAAGGATTTGTTTTTATCAGCTTGGAAGATGAGACTGGCGTTGAAGAAGCATTTCTGCTCATCGAAGGCGAAGTGCAGAATTCCGATGGCGTTGTTTTGATCAAAACGCGGGAAATCCGACCTCTGGCGCACGAAGAACTTGCCAGCAGCAAGTCGCACGATTTTCACTGAGGCAGGGAACGCGCGCTGCACCGTCCGCGGACATCGCAGCGCGATGTCCCTACCATTTGAGATTACTCGCCGGCGTGATGAGGCGGGGGCGATTTCGGTTCGGTCGCTTTTTCGACTGACTTGCCCTCAGATTCGATCCATTCGGTATGGAACACACCGGGTTTATCAATGCGTTCGTAAGTGTGCGCGCCGAAGAAATCCCGCTGGGCCTGCAAGAGATTTGCCGGCAAACGCGCTTGGCGATAACTATCGAAATAAGCGAGCGACGCAGAAAACGCAGGAACGGCGACGCCGTGCTTGATAGCTGTTGAAACGGCGACGCGCCAATTGCGCTGCGTTTTCCGGATGATCTTCGTAAAATAGCGATCGAGCAGAAGATTGTGCAGGGTGGGATCGCGCTGATACGCCTCCACGATCCGGTTCAGAAATTTTGCGCGGATGATGCAGCCGCCTCGCCAAATGGTGGCGATGTCGCTCAGGTTAAGATCCCACTTGTATTCAGTGCTGCCAGAACGCAGAAGTTCCATTCCCTGTGCGTAAGACACAATTTTCGACGCGGTCCGATCGCCTTTAAACTTGCGGGCCTTCGGTTGCGGCAGAATTTTCGATGCGGCCACGCGCTCCTCTTTCCGCGACGAGATAACGCGCGCCTCGACGGCGGCGTTAATTGTCGAAATGACGACAGACTGCCTGATCGCGGATTGAAGCGTCCAGATGCCGGTTCCCTTCTGGCCGGCTTTATCGAGGATCACATCGACAAGCGGCTTTCCTGTTTCGGGATCGATTTTTCGAAAAATCTGGGACGTGATTTCAATGAGATAACTGTCGAGTTCGCCTTTGTTCCATTCTGCGAAGGTGTCGGCAAGTTCCGGAGCGTCCATCCCCGCGATGTCCTTGAGGATTGCATAAGCTTCACAAATCAGCTGTATGTCGCCGTACTCGATGCCGTTGTGCACCATTTTAACGTAATGGCCGGCGCCATCCGGTCCCATGTATCGGCAACACGGTTCGCCATCCACTTGCGCGGCAATTTTGCGGAAAATGGGTGCGATGATTTCCCAGGATTCGCGCGAGCCGCCGGGCATGAGGGATGGACCTTTGAGCGCGCCTTCTTCGCCACCGGAGACACCGCAGCCTACAAAATGAATTCCGCGGTTCTCTAATTCTTTGCCGCGCCGTTGGGTGTCCGTGAAAAGAGAATTTCCTCCGTCGATGATGACGTCGCCTTTCTCCAGCAAGGGCGCGAGCTGTCCAATGACGGCATCCACCGGCGCACCGGCTTTCACCATGATCATCGCTTTGCGAGGGCGCGTCAGCGCGGCGACAAATTCCTCCATCGTACGCGTCGGTTGAATGTCTTTGTTTTTGCCACGCCCTGCCGCAAATCTGTCTGTCACTTCGGTAGTACGGTTAAAGACGGCAACCGAGAATCCTTTCGATTCCATGTTTAGGGCGAGATTTTCGCCCATTACCGCGAGACCGATGAGGCCAATATCACATTGATTCGGGGTCATTTTAGTATCTTCTTATCTAACGCCTCAAAACAGAAGAAACCCACTCTGCGAGCAGTTAGAGCACATGGCAAATCCGGTTTGCGAAATTCTATTGACGGAAGGGCAGCTCGCAGCGCCAAGCGATGATGTCGACGTTGTGGCTGGCGCGGTCGTCGATTTTTTGGGAATCGTTCGCGGCTCTGAGGAGGGACGAGAAATCGATGGGATCGAATACGAAGCGCATCGCGAAATGGCTGAACATCAATTAAGGGGGATTGCGCAGCAGGCCATTGAGAAATTCGCGCTTCAGCTCATTGTCCTTCACCATCGAACTGGATTTATTGCTGCAGGCGAGGCCTCGCTTTTTATGCGGGTGGCGAGCCGCCATCGCGCGGAAGCATTTCGGGCGAGCCAATGGGTGGTGGATGAATTGAAGAGGAAGGTTCCGATTTGGAAACGACCGAAATTCAAAATCTACAAAGAAGGAGCAACGGGTAGGAAGCGCCATCGGGAGATCACTTTGAGCCGGCTGGCGCTCACGGTTCTTTTTGTTCTGGCGCTAAATTCTTCCTGGCAGTACGCGCGCACTTCCGCACTTCTGATTTTTCTGCTTGCTGGGCTGAGCGACTTCATTGATGGCGAAATCGCGCGGCGCTACGGAGTGATTACAAATTTTGGCAAGTTAATGGACCCGCTCGTGGACAAGATCATGATGGCAGCAGCGTTTATTTCGCTGGTGCCGTTGAAGGCTGTGCCTGCTTGGGCCGCCACAACGGTCGTGGCCCGCGATTTTTTGATCACCGGTTTGCGTCTGATGGCGAGTGCGCAGGGTCGAGTTCTTCCAGCGGAACGGCTCGGCAAGCAGAAAACTTCGTGGCAGATCATCACGGTTATTTTTTTCCTCGCACTTCTTTCGATGGCCGAATTGCGATATGCGAGTGAAACATCGACATGGTGGCTGCGGGCACGAGACGAAGCTGGACCGATTCTGGTTTGGATTACAGTGGCGCTTACGATTTATTCCGGGCTAGGCTTCACCTGGCGGAATCGCGAGTTGATCGCGCCGAATCAATAGCGGGCAACGGGAATCGAACCCGCATGGCCAGCTTGGAAGGCTGGAACTTTACCATTAAGCTATGCCCGCGCGGGATTAAGCTGCCGCGTCAGCGCGGTGATGCCAACTCATTTTTCGAATGCGGCGGCGACGAGAGTGGCATTGTGGCCGCCGAAACCGAACGAATTACTTAACGCGACACGCACCTTTTTTTCCCGGGCGATATTTGGGGTGTAATCGAGATCGCATTCCTCGTCAGGATTTTCGAGATTAATTGTCGGCGGAATCACCGAATCGCGGATGGCGAGTGCGCACGCCGCCATTTCTATTCCACCGGCGCCCCCTAATAAATGGCCGGTCATAGATTTGGTGGAGCTAATGGGGACTTTATAGGCGCGTTCGCCGAAGACGTGCTTGATCGCGCGCGTTTCGCAAATATCGCCAATGTCCGTCGAGGTAGCGTGCGCGTTGATGTAATCGACCTGGTCGGACGATATGCGCGCATGTTCGAGTGCCAGTTGCATGGCGCGTGCCGCACCTTCGCCGCCTGGCGGCGGCGCGGTCATGTGGTAAGCGTCCGAAGAAAGTCCGTAGCCGGTAAGTTCGCAGTATATCTTGGCGCCACGCGCCTTCGCGTGTTCGAGTTCTTCCACCACCAGGATTCCTGCGCCTTCGCTCATGACAAAACCATCGCGGTCGCGGTCGAACGGCCGGGAAGCCCGCTCAGGCTCGTCATTGCGCGTGCTAAGCGCCTTCATTGCTGAAAATCCGGCGAGACCAATCGCGACAACCGAAGCCTCTGAGCCACCCGCGAGAAAGACATCAGCGTCACCGAATTTGATGATCCGCCAGGATTCTCCGATTGCGTTGTTCGATGTGGCGCAGGCGGTAACAATACACATGTTCGGGCCCCGCAGCCCGTACTCCATCGAGATAAGTCCGCTCGCCATATTGCTGATTAACATCGGAATCGTGAACGGGGAATTTCGTGATGGCCCTCGTGTCAACAGGATCGTGTGCTGATCCTGCAGCGTTTTCAGGCCGCCGATACCACTGCTAACAATGACCCCGAAGCGATCTCGTCCCCTCAATTTCTCGACCTCGATCCCGCTGTCCTCGAGCGCCATCTTCGCCGCTGCCATAGCGAGCTGTGCAAAACGATCCGTGCGCCGGACGTCCTTTGGATTTTTGAAGAATTGCTTTGGGTCAAAGTCCTGCACTGCTCCGGCGATCTGGCAGTCGTATCCGGTCGTATCGAACGCTTGGATTCTGCGAACTCCGCTGACCCCATTTTTCAGATTCGACCAAAACGTCTCCACGTCGTTACCAATCGGCGTGACGGCGCCCAACCCAGTGATGACGACTCTGCGATCGGTCATAATCGAGTGGTAAGTAGAGAGTGATTGCCGACGGGCGGAAAGCAGTCAGAGACAATTAACTTTTCGATTTCACTTGTCACCTGTCAGTTTCGCTCAACTTGTTCCCATCCCGACACTTTGCACGGTCTGGAAGAGTTTTCCTTCGGTCTTGATGGAAGGAGCGATGATAATCTCTGTTTGCTGAAATTCGGCAATATCGTGAGCACCGACATTGCCCATGCAAGTCGTGATCGCGCCAACTAGATTTTGGCTGCCATCATCAACTTCCGCTGGGCCGAAAAGGATTTGTTTCAGCGAGCCGGTAGTGCCAACTTTGATGCGCGTCCCGCGTGGAAGATTTGCATGCGGAGTGGCCATCCCCCAATGGTAGCCACAGCCAGGCGCCTCTTGCGCCTTGGCAAACGCGCTGCCAACCATAACGGCGTCCGCGCCGCACGCCAGCGCTTTGCAAACGTCACCGCCTCTGCTCATTCCGCCGTCGGTAATGATCGGCACGTAGCGCGATGTTTTTTTGAAATAAGCATCGCGCGCCGCAGCGCAGTCGGCGGTCGCGGTGACTTGCGGAACGCCCAGTCCGAGGACACCACGCGAAGTGCAAGCGGCTCCCGGTCCGACGCCGACCAATACCCCGGCAGGCCCACACTCCATGACCTCGAAGGTCACGTCGTAACCAACAGTGTTTCCGACGATCACGGGAATTCGCATTTCGCGACAAAATTTTTCCAAATCGAGCGATTTGTACTCGGAAGAAATATGCCGGACAGTGGAGACCGTGCTTTGCACTACGAATACGTCGGCTCCTGCTTCTTGTGCAATCTTGCCAAATTTAGCTGCGCGCTGCGGAATGGAGCTGACCGCGGCCAGCGCACCGCCGTCTTTGATCTGACGCACGCGAGCCGCGATTAAATCTTCTTGGACTGGTTCCTGATAAATTCGTTGCAGCAGCGCTGTGACATCGGCTTTGTTCGCTTCGACGATTTTTTGTAAAACTTCCTTGGGATTCTTATAGCGCGTTTGCACTCCTTCTAGATTCAGAACGGCGAGTCCGCCCAGTTTGCCCATGGCGATGGCGAAACGCACATCGACAACTCCATCCATCGCGCTCGCGAGAACTGGAATCTTTAATGCGAGTGGGGCTGCCTCTCTTCGCGGCAAGTGGCAAGTGATGTCCACTTCATTTGGATTAATCGTTACACGGCCGGGCACGAGCGCGATCTCGTCGAACCCGTAAGTCACGCGTGCTTTACGATTGCGGCCGATCCACATTCCCATCTTTAAATTCGCTCCATCTTAAATCGTTCGTTTAAACTTCCGCAGCGCGGGCACCGGGGAAGCAACGCGTCCGTTCGATCCTCAAATTCGAACGCGCAAATCACGCAGCGCAACCGATGCTGTAAAGCACGGCGCTCTCGGCGCCGGCGATTCCACTCTCCCACTATCCAGAAGAGAAAAACCGCCGCAAGAAAAAGCAGCAAATAAATCGTGACTAGCGCCGCAAGACTGACGCGAATCACGGTGTAGGGGAGCTTGTCGGCGGGCGTTGCGGCTGGGCCACATCATTCCCCCATTCAACTGTCGCGATTCCCCAAGTTAGAGAGCGATCGACTTTCTCGCCGCTCATCGGGCTTTGGGAAAAACGGCAGAGTGTGAGATAACGGCGCACTTGTTCGTCCAAGGCCGGGTCACCAGACGAATTGAGAGGAAAGCAATATCGGATTTCTCCCCTCGTTGGATGCGGCAAAACTCCGATCCGGCAAAATCGGAGCGCCAAAAGCATCGAGCTCTTTTGAAAACGAAGCAGACGTTTGCCTCGGACTAATGGCAGGCGCAATTTGTCGATGGACAAACTGCACGGCGCCTGCTGGCTGCGAACTGGGGATGCGTAGATCGGCTACTGGTGGTGGAACCTGTTTCAACGAAGGCTCCACCGCTACATAAGATGGAATATGCTCAACCTTGGGTAACGCGCGCAGTCTCGCCTCGGCCGGACGCTGAGTTGTAAACGCCAGTGCTGGGTCTTCCGCGTCGATCCAACGGAGTAGCGTTCGGCCTTCTTCAGAATTGGCCGTAATCACGCTAACGCGAGCTGGTGGTGCCAACAACGAGATTGTCGTCGGATATACAATTTGAAAAACATAGAAGCACAGGGCATGCGCGATTAAGGAAAGCGCCAGAAAAGCGGTAATCGCTGCGCGTCGCCGCCGAGGTGGCTCCCAACTGAAAAGAAGCGGTTCGACAGCTGGCCCAGAGATGGAGGCATTCATCGCAACGAAGTTGTAGCCAGCGCGACGGACGCCTCAATAACCGTCTCATATGGAGTCAGACGGTCGGCTCTAATGATGACTGAGTGGCCTTCACGCTTGGCTGCATCTAGCAAGGGCCCGAGCTGCTCAAGGGTGATTTTTTGTTCCCGGAAGTAAATCGCCGGGACTGCGCCGCCGGTGATGCTGATAATTTGCTGATTAGTCTGCGGGCCAAGCGTAAAACGTGAGAACGGCATTGAAACGGAAATGCCCGGCTGCAAAATAAAATTCGAACTGAGTAGGAGGAAAAAAATCAGGAGGAAAGCGACGTCCACCAGCGCAAAAAGGACGAGCCAGCCGAAGTTATATTCCTTCGTTCGGCCGAGCTTCATGGGGGCGCTGCAGTATTTGGGGATCGACTGAGTGTCGATCAAGAATCGATACGTGCCTCGGATTGGGCCGCCGTCTCCTCAGGTCGTTGGAAGCTGATGATACCGCTGATCGGCCGACTCTCCGTCAACATGTGGACGATCTCAATGCCGGCGCGTTCCATGTCGTGCAGCATGGTATTCACGCGCGATGAGAGATAGCTATAAGCGACAAAGGTCGGCGTGGCCACGACGAGGCCCGCTGCGGTTGTCAATAAACTCTTGTAAACGCCGCTGGAAAGCTCAGTCACCGTCGCATAACCCCCACTCGAGGCGATGGTGCCGAACGCATCGATCATCCCGGCAACCGTTCCAAGTAAACCGAGCAATGGAGCGAGAAAAGCGAGCGTAGCCAGCACCCCGAGAAATCGCTCCAGCTTCGGCACCTCGAGTTGGCCCGCCTCCTGGACAATGTCGCGCAATTCCGATCGTGGTGCATCGTGCCGGATGATAGCGGAATGGATCACGCGCGCGACCGGTCCCGGTGTACCGGCCGATTCATGCAGGGCTTCCGCGAAATTTCGGCGGCGGATAAGATTCGAGAGACCCTTGAGGAATTCGCCGACGTGGATTGTTGCTCGATGGAAGTAAAAGAGGCGTTCGGCGAAAACGCCGATCGAAATGATGCTACAGGCCAGAATTGGCCACATTAGCAAACCGCCCTTTTGAATATAATCAATCACGCCAATTTCTCTAGACCTTTTTGCCGGAGGTCGCAAGTCATCGTAGAAGCCTTGGCCTTGCTCGCGCTTCGCCCTTTGAGGGCGCGAAAACCCAGTGACAAAGCGCCGCGCTATTTTTTTCGCTTCGGACTTGGGCTGCCCGCGACTGTGCGACCAACGAGTTTGCCATTTGTATCAAAGATCGAATAACCAGTTCGCTTACCTGTCTGATCGTAGGTGTAAACAATCTTATGGAGAAGGGTCCCGTTTTCTGCGTTTTGAGTTTCTTCCTGCAGACGACCAGAGCTATCGTATTTGTACAGGCTCTTAAAACGAAGGTGGCCATCAGGTCCGAAAATCGTGCCGCTTGAAAAACGACCCGCTTCATCGATCTCGTAGCGAATTTTCTCGCGAAGCTTGCCATTCTCGCCGGTGGTGGTCGCGGTGGCCTTATGTTGGGTGCCATCGAATTCGTAAACAGTACGTGAGCCATCCGCGTTCATAGATACGGTTACTCTGACGTCGCCATTCTCAGGTCGCTCTGGAGATTGGCTGAATGCGATTTTAGCCGCACATAGAAGAAGGGCACAGCCGATCGTCGACTGAACCGGGGAAAGTTTCATACGTCGAGGAGTTTACGGGTGAGGGGTGGGGCTGCAAACAGGCATTATTTTTTTATTGACCGCTGTGCCGAGAAGTGGTTAAAAGTGGGGTCAAGTGGGGAAAAATGGACCAGCTCCACTTACGCATGGATTCCCTTTCTCCACATCAGCACTTCTATGCCGGAGAGTTTCGCCATTCGATTGACGAGAAGAATCGCATCACGGTTCCATCCCGTTGGCGTCGCGATGAAGCCGAAGAGTTTATCCTTTTACCGGAGGCAAATCATCTGTTTCTCCTCGTCATGTCGCCGGAGGAGTTTGGCGGGATGAGTTCAGCGGTAGAATCGAACCAAGCCGTTTCCGCGCATGATCGGCGCATTTTCTTGCGGCACCTGCATTCGCGCGCCCAGCATGGCATCGCGGATCGGCAGGGCCGCCTCGTTTTGCCGGAGGAGCTTTGCAGAAAGATCGGACTGAAGGACGAAGTTGCTCTTGTTGGCGGCCGAGGGCGTTTTGAGATCTGGAATTTACACCGGTGGAAACGGGCGCACGAGGAGGAAACGCCGACTTATCAGCATGTCGCGAATGTAATCGGCCTGTAGAAACCTTATGAACACATTGCTCTTTGAGCGGCCTGTGTGGTTCGCGACTGGTCCGCTGATTCTCGAAGAGGAGGCGCAGGAAATGGAGGATTTTATCTATCACCGTCCAGTGCTCGCGGAGGAAGTCGTTGAGTTGCTCGCACCAAAGCCAGGTTCTCTTGTCGTCGATGGAACCTGTGGCGGCGGTGGGCACACGGAAGCGCTTTTAAGAACTGGTGCCGATGTCCTGGCACTGGATCAAGATCCCGATGCGGTCCAACATGTGACTGAGCAACTGGCACAGTTCGGTCGGCGCGTCGCTGTACAGCAGGCGAATTTTCGGCACGCGCATAAGGTTCTGGACGAGCTCGGGTTTGGCAAGATCGGTGGTGCGTTTCTTGACCTTGGCGTTTCGTCCCGGCAACTCGAAAATGCGGAGCGCGGTTTTAGCTTGATGCGCAACGGCCCGCTCGATATGCGCATGGATCCACGGAATGAACTGACCGCTGCCACCGTTGTTAACGAATACAGCGGAGAACAACTGACCCACTTGTTTCGCGAGTTCGGAGAGGAACCGGCTGCGCGTCGAGTCGCGAGCTTAATTGTAAAGATGCGGAAGACATCCCCGTTCCGCGAGACCCTCCCACTGGCGCGTGCTATCGAGAAGGTCGTCGGCCGGCACGGTCGGCGTCATCCGGCCACGCAAGTTTTTCAAGCGTTACGCATGGAAGTAAATGACGAGCTCGGCGCACTCGAAGAAGGCCTGCGTGTTTTGACGGCACGACTCGAAACCGGTGCCCGCATCGCTGTTATCGCTTTTCATTCCCTGGAGGATCGGATCGTTAAAAATTTCTTTCGTTATCATAGCCGGGAATGGCTCGACCGACCGGAGTGGCCGGCGCCGCAGCGCAACCCCAATTACGATCTCAAGTTAATTACAGCAAAACCGGTGGAGGCGAGTGAAGACGAGCAACGCACCAATCCGCGCTCACGCACTGCAAAGTTGCGCGTGGCTGAGAAAATCTAAATGAAACGTTCCCATCGAAAAAATCGGAATCCGGTGAATGCGGCTTCGCTCGCTCGCTGGATTGTAGTGACAGCTTTTCTCGCGCTCGCCGGATTGAGCTACGTGTATTTGACGCTGCAACTCTACCATCTTGGTGAGCGCAAGAAGTCGGTCGAGAACGAGCTCAGCAGCCTTCGGACGCAGAATGACGTTGCCAGTGTGCAAATTGCGGCCTTGACCTCGCGCTCGGCCTTACAGCGTCGCTTGAAAGAAGGATACTTGAAAATGATTCCGATTTCCGAGCGCGACATTGTCCGACTTACGGTTCCTGCGCGACAAGCGGATGAAAACGTAATTCAACCCGTCGTGAACGAACCCGCAACAAGATGAACCCGCATAGCCGACGCCGTTGTGCACTGGTTTGCTGCGTTTTCATCGCGCTCTTCAGCGCCTTCTCGTTTCGTCTTATTTATCTTCAGGTAATCAAGCACGACGAGTACGCGGGGCTTGCTGCTGAAAAGCACGTTTACAAACAAACCATCTATGCAGAACGCGGCACGATCCTCGACGCGAACAATGAGGTTCTCGCGCACAATGTGCCGGTCGAAACTGTAGTAGGTGACGCTACTCATCTTAATAATCGGGAGGCGATTGTTGATCTTGTCGGCAGTGAACTGGGGATTCCCACTAGGCAGCTGGCGGAAAAATTAAATAGTGAGCGCCGATACATCGTGATCAAGCGTGAAGTGCCGGAGTCGTTGGCGACCGCGCTGCGGGCAAAACTTCTCGCCAGAAATTTGCGCGGAATTTATTTCGAAAATGACGCCACCCGAATCTATCCGAATGGCTCCATGCTTTGTCATGTCATCGGATTCACAGACTTCGAACATCGTGGCATCCAAGGCGTGGAGGCTTCGATGGAGGAATATCTTCATGGGCAGGACGGATATCGCTACGTCGAACACAACCGCGTCGGCCAGGAGATCGTTCCGTACCGAGGTCAGGAACGCGCGCCGCGCAACGGCTACCAGGTCCATCTCACTGTCGACCTAAACTTGCAGAACATTGTCGAGAACGAAATCGACGCTGCGATGGATGAGTACAGACCCAAAAAGGCCACGATTATCCTGATGCGGCCGCAAACGGGCGAAATCCTGGCGATGGCCAATCGGCCGAAGTTCGATTTAAACCTCCGCTCCGAAGCGAAGCCTGAGGAAATGAAAAACCGCGCCATTATCGACATGATGGAACCGGGTTCCACTTTCAAGATCGTGGCAGCGGCCGCGGCGCTCAATGAACACAAGCTCCGGCCTGATTCCACCATTTTTTGTGAAAACGGTCTGTGGAATTTCGGCGGCTCTGCTCTGCACGATCATCGCGCGTTTTCATATCTCAGCGTCCGCGACATTCTCATCAAGTCGAGCAACATCGGCGCGGCAAAGCTCGCGCTCAGCGTTGGCGAGCAAAAGTTTTATGAATACATCCGTCGCTTCGGATTTGGCGAGCGCACGGGAATTGAGCTTCCCGGTGAGATTAACGGAGTGATTCGTCCCCCGCGATCGTGGAGCAAGATTTCGATCACGCGCATTCCGATGGGACACGAAATTGGAGTCACACCATTACAAATGACTGTGGCGATGGCGGCGATTGCCAACGGCGGCAAACTGGTCATGCCGCGCATCGTAAAATCAATTACCAGCGCCGATGGCAAAGCGATCAGTTCCCTTTCTCCAGTAGTGTTGCGCCAGGTAACTTCTCCTGAAACGGCGAGACAAATTGGTGATGCCTTGCGTGGTGTCGTGAGCGACCGCGGAACTGCGGCTGCCGCGGCCGTTCCCGGTTTCACGATTGCTGGCAAGACCGGAACAGCCCAAAAGGTCAACCCAAATGGCGGCTATGAACAAGGCAAATATGTCGTCTCTTTCAGCGGTTATTTGCCGGCCGAGCGGCCGGAGTTTGTCGGTCTCGTGGTTCTCGATGACGCGCAGACGAGTAAACCGGAATTAAATTACGGTGGGCTTATTGCGGGGCCGATCTTTTCGCGGATCGCGGAAAAGGCTGCCCGCTACCTCGATCTTGAGCCGCATGAGGAAATTCGCAAAGCCATACCGATAGAGCGAGTTGCCTTAACCAATGCTTCACGCCATTGAACGCCTTAGGCCGGCATGTTGAAACCTCATGCAGCTCAAAACTCTCGTCGACGGGATTCCAGTTCGCCAAATCATCGGCACACTTGATCGCCCAGTGGAAAGCATCGCGTATGACTCGCGGCGGGCGCAAAGGAATGGCCTGTTCGTGGCACTGCGGGGTGGAAAGAGCGACGGCCACCAATTCATTGCCCAAGCCATCGAGAAAGGCGCTTCGGTGATCGTGGCGGAGCGCGAGGAAAAATATCCGCGCGCCACCTGTCTCGTTGTGGAGAACTCGCGAACTGCACTCGCTGATCTTTCCAGGGTCTTTTACGGACGACCCGGGGACAGATTAAAACTAGCGGCGGTCACGGGCACAAATGGGAAAACGACCACTACCTTTCTCATCAAGCACATCTGTGAAAAAACTGGCCTCCGTTGCGGCTTGATCGGAACCGTGCGCTACGAAATCGGTGAACGCGTTTTGCCAGCCATTCGGACGACGCCGGAATCGCTTGATCTACAGGAGCTGCTTGCGCAAATCGTGAACGCCGGTTGTCGAGCTGCGGCGATGGAAGTTTCTTCACACGCGCTCGCGCAGGACCGCACCCGCGGTCTTGAATGGGATGTCGCTGTCTTCACCAATCTCACCCAGGATCATCTCGATTTTCATGGCACGATGGAGAGCTACTTCGATTCCAAAGCGAAGCTCTTCACACAACTCGGGAACCAACAAAAAAAACGGAAGCCCATCGCGGTTGTTAACGTCAATGACCGCTATGGCGAACAACTGCTCAACAAGATCGACAAGCGCGTTGCGATCGTTACCTATGGAATGGGAGCGCGTGCGGATTTTCGCGCCTCGAACTACCGGGTGGAGTTTAGCGGTACTTCCTATCAACTCGATGCCGGTGGCAAGAGTTATCTGGTTCGTGTCCCGTTGATCGGTCGGTTTAACGTCGCAAACTCAGTGGCAGCGCTAGCGGCGTCGAACGCTCTGGGAATTAATCTACGCGACGCAGTCCTCAGCCTTGGTAAGTCGCCCCAAGTACCGGGACGTTTGGAAATAGTTCCGGCGAAGCGACAGTTTCAGGTCTTCGTCGATTATGCGCACACCCCGGACGCGCTTCGGAATGTTCTTAAAACTTTGCGTGAACTCGAACCGCATCGGTTGGTTGTCGTTTTTGGATGCGGCGGCGATCGTGACCGCCAAAAGCGTCCGCTGATGGGTGAAATGGTGGATCAGCATGCTGATTATGCGATTATCACTTCCGATAATCCGCGCAAAGAAGATCCAGGTGCCATTATCGCTGAAATCGAAAAAGGTTATCGCTCGACTCATTACGAAAAAATTGTCGATCGAATGGCGGCGATTGGTCGCGCCATTGCGCTGGCGCAGCCGCGCGACATTGTGTTGATCGCGGGCAAAGGGCACGAAAATTATCAAGAGTTTGCCGATCACACCGTCCCGTTCGACGATATTCAAGTCGCGCGGCGCGCAATCGAGGACCATCCAATGGAGTTCTCATGAATCGACTGTCGATCTTTCAAATTGCTGAGTTTGCCGGTGCTGCGGTTTCGTCTGGAGACGGAAAAGTCTCGATCGACAAGATCAGCACCGATTCGCGCACGCTGAAACGTGGCGAATTATTCGTCGCTTTGCGCGGCGAAAATTTCGATGCGCACAATTTCGTTGAATCCGTGGCAAAAGCCGGGGCGGCCGGGGCGATTGTGGATTCTAATTGGATGGGAAAAATTCCAGAGAATTTCACGCTCATCCGAACGGAAGATACTTTACAGGCGTACCAAAACCTGGCGGCTAATTACAGGAAGTCACTATTGCTTAAGGTGGTCGCGATTACGGGAAGCAACGGCAAGACGAGCACGAAAGATTTCACTGCGGCGGTTCTTGGCCGTCGTTTCCGCGTTACAAAAACGCAGGGTAATTTCAACAATCATGTTGGGCTTCCTCGGACAATTTTGGAGGCGACATCACAGGATGAAGTCGCTGTTTGGGAGATCGGAATGAATCATCCGGGCGAGGTCGCGGTATTGGCGAAGCTGGCTGCGCCCGACGCCGCCATCATTACGAACGTTGGTGTTGCCCATATCGAATTCATGGGATCGCGCGAAGCGATTGCAGCCGAGAAAGGTGCGCTTGCGCAAGCCGTTGGCCCCGAGGGAACCGTCATTCTAAATGCGGACGATCCATTCAGTAAAAGCATTGCACCGCGTACTTCTGCCAAAATAGTCCTCGCCGGTACGACCGAGGGGACAGTTCGCGCAAGCGAAATTACGCAGAGCGCGAACGGCACCGATTTCACGATCCTTGAGGGTGCGCATCGCTGCCGCGCCCAGTTACCGGTGCCTGGCTTACATATGGTGCAAAACGCGCTGCTGGGCGTAGCCGCCGGTCGCATCTTTGGTCTCTCGCTCGAGGATTGCGCCGCCGGTTTGGCTGCTGCTCCACTCACGAAGGCGCGTTTGCAGATCAAGGAAATTCACGGCGTGCAGTTTATCGACGATAGCTACAACGCAAATCCTGATTCCATGAAAGCGGCATTGCGGACGCTAGTGGAACTGGATGCGGATGGAAAACGTATCGCTGTGCTCGGAGAAATGAGAGAGCTGGGTGATGAATCGGAGCGCGGTCACCTGGAAGTTGGCGAGACGGCCGCTGCCCTCCGCGTCGATTACCTGATCGCGATCGGGAAGGTGGCAGCCGCGATTGTTCGCGCGGCGGGACGTGCCGGTTTGGAAAAAACCAGAGCGGTTACATCGACAAGTGAAGCCGCGGAAATTTTGGCCGAGATCGCAGAGCCAGGTGATCTGGTCCTGATTAAGGGCAGCCGCGCTGCGCGAACGGAACTCGTGATGGAGGAATTCGGCAACCGGCCATTCGCCGTCGGGGTAGCGCCATGATGTACTACCTCCATCGCCTGAGCGACCAGTTTATCGGGTTCAACGTTTTCTTTTATGTCACATTCCGAGCTGTCGCGGCGGCGGTGACGGCTTTCCTAGTCACGCTGATTTTCGGAAATTTCATTATTCGAACGCTGATCGCACTGAAGCTGGGACAACCAATTCGGGCCGCGGCAGAAGTTCATCGTCTTGCAGAGTTGCACGGCGGGAAGCAAGGGACGCCAACGATGGGAGGCGTGCTCATTATTGGAGCGGTTTTTGTATCAAGCTTTATCTGGGCCCGTCCTGACAATCGCTTCGTTTGGCTCGCCTTGTTCAGCATGATTTATCTCGGCGCCCTCGGATTCGTTGATGATTACCTCAAGGTCACTAAGAAAAAGTCCGAGGGCATCAGCGGTCGGCTCAAACTGGTTTCCCAAATAGCTCTCGCGGCCGTCGTTACGAGCGTTTTCCTAAGCAGTCCGTTGCTGGAAGTGCAGGCACGGTCACTTTACGTGCCGTTTGTCAAAGCACCAGTCATCGCCAATATGAGCTGGTTTACATTTGTCTTTTTTGCGCTCGTCATTGTCGGCTCCTCGAACGCGGTCAACTTGACTGACGGGCTCGATGGCCTCGCGATTGGTTGCACAATCACGGTGGCGTTCGGGTACGCGCTGCTTTCTTATGCCGCTGGAAATTTCCGGATTGCGGAATACTTGCAGGTCCCATTTTATCCCTTTGCTGGAGAGCTCACCGTCGTTTGTTCCGCATTGGTTGGAGCGGGTCTCGGCTTTCTTTGGTTCAACTGTCACCCGGCCAAAGTCTTCATGGGAGATACCGGATCGCTCGCCATCGGCGGGATGATCGGCGTCGTCGCGATCTGTTGTAAACAGGAACTGCTCTTAATCGTCGTTGGCGGCATGTTCGTCATCGAAGCGGTCTCAGTGATTTTGCAGGTAATAAGTTTCAAACTGACGGGCAGACGGATTTTTGTCATGTCTCCGCTTCATCACCATTTCGAACTGACGGGTTGGAAGGAAAACACGGTCATCGTTCGGTTTTGGATTCTTTCGATCATCTTCGCCTTACTCGGTTTGGCGACATTGAAATTGAGGTAATAGTTGCGCTACAAAAATCAGAATATCGCCGTTCTTGGAGCAGGCTTAAGTGGGAGCGCCGCCGCGCTCTTGCTCAGGTCGGAGGACGCCGCCCAGGTGACTGTTCTCGATAACGCTGAGGAAAAGAACTTACTCAAGTCCACCATTGATAATCTGCTGTCACAAGGCGTTCGCGTGATCGGTGGGGCGGCGGCGGATGAAGATTCATCCAATTACGAAATGGTTGTCTTAAGTCCGGGCATCGATCCGGCTTCTCGACTGGCGCGGAACTTTTCCGAGCGCCAGATCCCCATGATCGGTGAACTCGAACTTGGTTGGCGATCCTGTGAAATTCCAATCATCGCCGTCACGGGCACGAACGGCAAGACGACGACGACTGAACTGCTCGCTCAGATGTTGAACGCGTGCGGGCAGCGAACAATCGCCTGCGGCAATATCGGCAAACCACTTTCCGAAGTGGCGCGTGAGAAGAAGCAATTCGACGTGCTCACGGTTGAAGTAAGCTCATTCCAACTTGAAACGATCAAGACCTTTCGGCCATCGATCAGTCTCTGGCTCAACTTCGCTCCCGACCATCTCGACCGTTATCGCTCGGTAGCTGATTATCGAGCGGCCAAGTTGCGCATTTTTGAAAATCAGACACCCGATGATGTCGCGGTTACTAATGCGGTTGAAACACTACCTGCGCTTCGCGCACGGACAATCACGTTTAGCGCTTATGTCGATCAGGCGGATCTTCGACTCTTCGAAGGTGCAATCGTTTATGAAAATAAAGCCGCGCTCCGGTTGTCCGATACCAAATTGCGGGGCCTGCATAACATCGAGAACTTGATGGCGGCGCTCGCTGTCGGCCTAGCGCGAGGGTTGTCGTTTCGGCAGATGGTGCCGCCGCTCTGCGCTTATGAGCCACGTCCGCACCGTTGCGAATTTGTGCGCGAAGTCGGCGGGGTCGTGTACGTGAACGATTCCAAAGCGACAAATCTCGACGCGGTGGAGAAAGCGCTGCGTGCGCAAACCAAACCAGTCATCCTCATTGCTGGCGGCAAGGACAAAGGCTTCACCTTTGATCCGCTTCGATCCCTGGTAAAAGGAAGCGCTAAATCGACAATCTTGATCGGCGAAATGGCCGAGAGCATCAAGCGTTCCTGGAACGGCGTGATCAAGTCCGAAATCGCGAGCTCGCTCGCGGATGCAGTTGAACGCGCCCACGCACTAGCTGAGCCCGGCGAAGTTGTTCTTTTTTCCCCCGGTACATCGTCCTTCGACATGTTCAAAAGCTATGCAGATCGCGGCGATCAATTTCGCGCCCTCGTGCAAGCTCTGCCCCCGCCAGAACCATGAAGATACCAAAGTTCCTCAAACCCAAAAAACTTCGGGCTGCAACCGCGCGGCGCTCCGTTGGCGCATCCGCCGAAGTGGAATACGAAGAGATGTCGGAGCCAAACATGAAGCTGTCTCGGGCATTACTGATCGTTCTCCTTCTTCACGTGGTGGCTGTTTCTGGAATCATCGCCTTTAATGCGATTAAGACGCGGCAGACTTCCTTTATAGCGGGGGCTCCGATGAATACGGAAAACAATCCGACCGCGAGCGTTGCGCCCGTAATCGACTCGGATGCTTCGAATCGGCGATCTCCGCTGGTGCAAAAGGAAACCACGCTGCGTGATACGAAATCCGTCGCAAAAGACGAGCGCGCGAAATCAGCCGAACAGGCGAAAGAGGTGACGATCGCAAAGAAACTAAAAGTTTCTTATGACGATCTGCTCGCGCTCAACCAGATCGAGGACCCGCGCAAGTTGAAGATCGGACAAAAGCTGCTGGTTCCGAGCAAAACCGCAAAAGCAAAAGCGAGGAAAGAGTGAAGCACGATTCGACTTGCGGATGCGCTTCCTACCGAAAGCGCTTTGCTCACTCCATTGATCATGCATCGTAAGAGCGCCTATATCCTTTTCCTGGCTGTGCTGGGGTTGCTCGTTATCGGCATCGTCATGCTTTTCAGCACGAGTGCCTTTGCGCTCGATAGCCATGGAGACGTTTATTTTTTCATCAAGAGGCAGTCGATTTGGTTCGGAATTGGACTGGTGGTCTGCATCTTCGTTGCGTTGATCGACTACCACTTCTGGCAGCGGACATGGTGGCTTTGGTTTGCGCTCACGCTGATCGCGCTGATGCTCTGCTATTTTCCGCCCCTGGGGATGCGAATCAACGGTTCGCGCCGCTGGGTGGGACTGGGTCAACTTACTTTTCAGCCTTCGGAGTTGGCAAAGCTCGCCGCGATCTTTTTCCTCGCTGCCTGGTTTTCGCGGTACGAAAAAGCAGGCAATAACGTGACTTACGGTTTCCTCATTCCGATCGCAATCGTCAGTTTGCTGGCTGGACTTGTTCTTGGTGAAGTCGATCTCGGGACCACGGCTTTGCTCGGAACAACCGCCTTTGTCGTGATGTTCGTCGCCGGAGCCAATACCCTGTGGCTAGGCATCATATCGTTCGTCGGCCTAGGTGCTATTCTAGTTTTCGCTACGCAAATGTCGGAACGAATGGGCCGACTCTCTGCCTTTCTTCATCCCCAAGATTTCAAAGAAGATGCCGGTTTGCAGCAGATGCAGGCCCTAATTGCCTGGGGCAGCGGTGGAATGGAAGGGCTTGGCTTGGGTAACGGTCGCCAAAAGATGCTTTATCTGCCTTATGCGCACACAGATTTCATTTTTCCGATTATCGGCGAAGAGCTCGGTCTGCGGTTCAGTTTGCTCGTAGTCTTTTTGTTTGCGACCATCATTGTTTGCGGGATCATGATCGCGCTTCATGCCAAGGACCGTTTCGGTTTGCTCCTCGGCTGCGGCGTTGTTTCGCTTCTGGCTTTGCAGGCCGCGGTGAACATTGGGGTGACCACGTCGCTTCTGCCAAACAAAGGTCTACCGCTGCCCTTTATCAGTTACGGAGGTTCGAATCTTGTCACTTGTTTGTTCGGGATCGGTTTGTTGCTGAATATCTATCGGCAGGCCATTCTTGAACCACCGCATAAGAAACGCACGACCGTGCAGGCTCGAATGGCGCCGCGGATTTAAGCCAAAGATCGACAATCAACTTATGAACGCAGTAATCGCATGTGGAGGCACCGGTGGGCATCTTTTCCCCGGCATCGCTGTGGCCGAAGTACTTCGCGATCGCGGCCATGAAGTCATGCTGTTGGTTTCAGAAAAAGAAATTGACGCGCTGGCGCTTTCTGGTCGCGCGAATTTTCAATTCGAGAAATTGCCGACCGTGGGATTACCCTCACCATTTTCGCCTGCGATTCTCGGTTTCATTCGCCGCTTCTGCGAAAGCCTGTCCCTTTGCCGATCCATCTATCGCAAATTCAAACCGCAGGTGGTCCTTGGCATGGGCGGGTTCACTTCCACTGCCCCCCTGCTGGCTGGGCGGATGCGCGGCGTTTCGACATTCATTCACGAATCAAATGCCATTCCGGGAAAAGCGAATCGATTAACCGCACGCATGGTGCGCGCTGTCATGCTTGGCTTCAAGGAATGCGCGCCGTTCTTTCCAAAAGCGCGCACGGAAGTCACCGGCACGCCGATCCGAACGGAGCTGAAACCTTTGGATCGGCAGGTTGCGCGTCAAAGGCTCGGACTGCGGGGTGATTTGCCAACGCTGCTCGTAATGGGCGGCAGCCAAGGGGCCAGCGGAATCAATCAAGCGGTCATCAAATCACTGCCGTTTTTGCACGACGCGCTGCTGCAGGTAATCCATCTTTCTGGAGCGCGCGACGAGCGTCTTGTCGCGGATAATTATCGCCGCGAAAAAATCCCGGCCTACATCGCCGCTTTTCATCATCGAATGGAGGAAGTTTACAGTGCCGCCGATCTTCTCGTGGCACGCGCCGGCGCGGCGAGTCTTGCCGAGTTCGCCGCTTTTTCGCTGCCGGGCATTTTGATTCCGTTTCCTTATGCGGCAGATGATCATCAGACGCGCAACGCAGAGATTTATGCGCGCGCTCAGGCGGCAATTCTGGTGAAAGAGTCAGAGATCTCTGGCGAATTGCTCGCGCGCAAGATCCGTGAGTTGATCGAGAGCCCGGAGCGAATCCGGAAGATGTCGGCGAATTCTTCGCAACTCGCGCCGAAAAATGCGGCCGGTCTTATGGTCACAACCATGGAGAAATATATGACCCATGAAGCACGCTTCTGAGCTTGACCTTCCGAAATTGCTCACGCGTGAGCATCATAAGATTCATCTTGTCGGCGTGGCCGGCAGCGGGATGAGCGGTCTCGCCGCACTTTTGCTCGAGCTTGGGCACCAGGTTAGCGGCTCCGACAAAGCCAGCACCGTGGAGACGGATCGATTGCAACGGCTCGGTTTGCGTTTTCACGAGAACCATCATGCGGACGACGCCAGCGACGCCGATCTCATTGTCTTTTCCTCTGCGATCACGATCAACAATCCGATCCTTTTGAGCGCGCGTGATTTCGCGAAACCGGCCGTGCGGCGGGCGGAGGCGCTTGCCGCCATCATGCG